>NZ_JBFUES010000130.1:0-11492 GCF_056403875.1 Bradyrhizobium sp. P2_E8 | reverse complement strand
GGGTTCGTCTACATCACCGGCCGCGCCTCCGACATGTACATCTCCGGCGGCTCCAACATCTATCCGCGCGAGATCGAGGAGAAGATCCTGACGCATCCTGCGGTCGGCGAGGTCGCCGTGCTCGGCGTGCCCGATGCGACCTGGGGCGAGGTCGGCGTGGCCGTGTGTGTTGCGCGTGAGGGAGCGAAGCCGGTGAGCGAAGCGGAGATGGCGGCGTTCCTCGGTCCGAAGGTACCGCGCTACAAGATGCCAAAACGGTTCTTCTTCTGGGAGGCGCTGCCGAAGTCCGGCTATGGCAAGGTGCCGAAGCGCATGGTCCGCGACGAACTCGAGGCGCGCGGATTGCTCGACCTCGACAAGACGAAAACAGGCTGAGCGAAGGTCATGCGCAGCATCAGGCAGCCGGGCGCAGCGAGCGCAGAACGCATCCAATGGGTGGAGGCGAGGGGACGCGCCTTCACGTTCACGCTTGAGGCAGGCGTGCCGCTGCTGGAGGCCGCGCGCCGCGGCTTTGCGGCGGAAGGTTTTGCGAGCGGCGTGCTGAATTTTGGCCGTGGCACGCTCGGACCGTTCGCCTATGTGATGCCGGCGCTGTCGAAGACCGGCGAGAACGCCGCGTTCTACAGCGAGACGTTCCGGCCCAAGGGCGTGACCCGCACGAAGCTCGGCAGCATGACGCTCGGCATGCGCGACGGCGCGCCGTTCTTTCATTGCCACGGGCTTTGGACCGAGGCGGACGGCAAGCCAAGCGGCGGCCATATGCTGCCGGACGAGACTGTCGTCGCCGAGCCGTTCGAGGTCGAAGCCTTCGGCATTGATGGCGCGATGTTCACCGCCGAGCCTGATCCGGAGACGAACTTCAAGCTGTTCGGGCCGGTGGTGACTGCAAGCGGCGCTGCGCGCACCTCGAGCCGCGCGTTCGCGCTGCGGCTGCGGCCCAATCAGGATTTTGCTTTCTGTCTCGAAGCATTCTGCCGCGAGCAAGGCATTTCGCGCGCGAAAATCCATGGCGGTGTCGGCTCGACCATCGGTGCGCGCTTCGCCCATGGCGGCGTGACCGAGCCGTTTGCGACGGAGCTCGCGATAACGGCGGGAAGCATAGCGCCAGGTGATTCCGGCGCGTTGGAAGCAGCGCTCGAAATCGCCCTGATCGACTACACCGGCGGCATCGCAGAGGGCCGTCTGATCCGTGGCGACAACCCTGTGTTGATGACCATGGAGCTGGTGCTCGAGGCGTTAGGCTAGCATCGGCGAGCGGTCATCAGCGAGACTGTAACTTGGCGATGGCGAGGAAGGTGGAGTCACTTATCCCTGAGCCCGATCCTTGAAAGAGGCTGAGCAAGGGAGACTGAGCCTGACCGGTACTCTCGCTGTTTCTGATGTCGTACATGGCGGAGAACCGGTTCAGCAGCTTCTCAACCTTCGCGGGATCGGACAGATCCTTGATCTTCATGAATCTGTCCACGAACTTGGCCTGCTGATCGATCGGCATCGCAGCCATCGAGTCAGGCAGATCGAAGGTGGTCCTGAACACCTCCGAAAGAGCCCGGTCGGCCAGGATGTCGTATGCCGACGTGATTTCGCCCGCCTTGCGCTGGAAATAGAGCGCCAGGCGCACGCCGGGATTCGTATCTCCCTGTTGTTGCTCCAGGCTTTGCTGGAGATAGTTCGCCTGCGTTTCCCGAAAATGATCGCCCTTCTGAGGACCCAACATCGGAAGGCGCGCGACGTCGCCCTTGCTGTTGAAGTTGAACGTCCCCGCGATTTCGGCAAAGCGAGGATCGCTCTGCGTGTTCGCGAAGCTCTTGGGATTGCTCAGGTCGGAGCTGAAGATCTTCTTGAGGAATTCGGTGCTTACCTTCTTGGGATCCAGACCCTTGGCGACGAGAATGAAATCGATCACCTTCCGGTTTGCGAGCAGGTCGGAAACGCTTCCGATGTCTGCGACGGCTTCCTGATAAGACGTCGCGTCCTTCTGGGCTTGCTCCCGAACTGCCTTCTGCTGCTGGGGGCTTGCGTCCCTCAGCGCTGCAATGACGTAGCTCTTCGCAATATCGAGGACGTCGGACGAGTCCTGGGCCACCAAGGGAGTCGTCAGATTGCCTTCTGCGTCGAAGTTGAAGTCGCGTGCGAGCTTGACGTACCGATCGTCCTTGAGGGTATAGACGAAGCTCTTGGGATCGTTGAGGTCGCTTTCGAGAACAGCCTTGATCGTGGCTTGCGAGGCTGTCGCCGGGTCGAGGCCGACGGCGCCCAGCGCAAAATTGTACACGTCCGGTGTCGACACGAACGCCTGGACTGAGTTGACCTTGAGGACGGCCGCTCTGAAGTGTGTGATAGCCAATGCTTCGTTCAACGGGGTTGCCGCGTCGTAGACGGCGGCCTTGCTGGCGTCGAACTTCTGTTTCGTGATCGTAATGTTTGCAGCAGTTTGTGCGGACACACCTGACGGAAGCGACCCGTCGGACGAAAACTCGAACGCGCCGGCCAGGTCGACGAACCGGCCAATCGTCCCGATCTGGTCGTTGAGGCTGGAGACGTTCTTCGAATACGAGTCCAGATGATACTTTTCGACCAGGATCTGGACGTTCAACTGCGGTACGTCGGCGCCCGGTTGCGACAGTTGGGCCGTGTAGTCGGCGATTTTCTGATTGGTGGCGCTGACATCCGATTGTGCTTGCGCAAGCTGGGCGTTGAGGCCGCTCAACTGAGACGCGAAGGTGGTGTTGACGTAGCTGTTCGGATCGGATGGATCGCTGCGCAGGACCTGGCTGATCGTGTCACGCGGCCACTTGCTTTCATCGAGCCCGAACGCCGAATAGACATAGTTGCGAAGACGGTCGTTGTTCAGGAGTTGGTCCGCACTGCTGATGTTTCCGATTTCGGCGCTGTAGTATGTCGAGTCGCTGGCCAGGGCATCGACCTGGCTGTTCTTGGTTGCCGTGTACAGACCGATCATCTCATCGGTCTGGTTCTCCGATTGCGCAACGGGCTTCGCACCGCCGGTGAAGGAAAAGGCCGCCGCAAACTCCCGGTACCGTTTGTCGACCAGCTTGTTGACGAAGCTGGTGGGGTCGGAGAGGTTGCTCTCCAGCACCTTTTTCATGAAGGCCTTGGCGTAGGCCATGTCTTCGAGGCCATAGGCCTTCGTCGCATAGTGATAAAGGCGATAATCCTTCATCAGATCGTCGACGGTCTTCACCTTGCCGATGTTGGCCTTGTAATAGGCGGCCTCCCGCGCCACGTCCGGTTGCTGTTCGACCCGCGTCAGCGACTGCTTGAGATTGTGCGCAATGTAGTTGTAACTGAAATACGTTGTGACCATCGCGCATTCCTCGCGGCGTTACGGTCCCGGACGTCCGTCAATCATTGCCGGGTCGCGAGGTGGGGGCCGGCCTCATGCCAGCACATCGTCTCAGAGCTGCGTCTTTTGGGCGTTCCTGCTTACAATCTGAGGTTTGAATCATCTCCAAGTGACGCAGATCGAGTTTGTGTCTATTTGTTTCTGCATGTTTCTCAAATGCAGCTTTCGTGAGGATTGTGTTCTTGATATGTTCCGATCAAAGGCTGGGTTGAAATAGGTTGGAAGCTGGGCATGAGCCGAAGAAGCGGTCGAACGATCAACCTGCCGGCACCGTATCTGAAGCGGGTCTGGCTCGATCCGTCGCAAGTTCACGATCGCGAGGCTTATCCGTTTTGCCTGCCGATCTTTCCGGATGATTTCGAGCTCAACTTCGACGCCGCCATCACGGTCATCGTCGGGGAGAATGGCACCGGGAAGTCGACGATCCTCGAGGGGATCGCGGCGCTTGCCGGCTACGACGATGCCGGTGGCGGCAAGGGCTACATGCCGGTCGACCATTCCGACGCGCGCGAGAGGATGGGCGGCCAGCTCTCCAAGGCGTTGCGCGCGAGCTGGCTGCCGAAGATCACCAATGGCTGGTTTTTCCGCGCCGAGAGTTTCTTCTCGGTGGCGCGATATCTCGACAAGGCCGCACGCGATGCCGGCCAGGTCGGTCCCGATTTCCTGTCGCATTCCCATGGCGAAGGTTTTCTGCGTTTCTTCGAAGAGCGCTGCCAGCGCCAGGGCATCTTCATCTTCGACGAGCCGGAATCGGCGCTGTCGCCGGCGCGTCAGATCGAATTCCTGAGGCTGTTGCGACGCATGGACGACTCCGGCATCTGCCAGGTCATCATGGCAACCCATTCGCCGATTCTGATGGCCTATCCCAACGCGCGGCTGCTGCGGCTCGGGAAATACGGGCTGGAGCCGGTGACGGTGGAGGAGACCGACCATTACCGGTTGATGCGGGAGTTTTGCGCCGACCCGCGGGGCTTCGTGGAGGCGACGCTGGCGGAGTAGGTGAGGGGCGCAGCTGACGCTCACACTCGTGTCCCGGACAAGCTGCAACGCGTGAGCGTTGCGGCGCAGAGCCGGGACCCAGAAGCCGTGCCGTTTCCCGCTGCATGGGCCCCGGCTCTGCAGCGCACCGCCGAAGGGGCGCTGCGCTGCGTCCGGGGCACGAGCCCGAGTTCATCTTGCATTGCTACCCACATCATACGCGCGGCTTCGCATTCTCGCGGCATGAACTGCCCGAGCTTTGCTGTCGTCGCCGCCCTCGCAAGTGCCGAGGGCGCAGGGAAGGCCGGGTGCCGGCTGGCACCCGCGGTCCGCTGTGCGCGAAATGCGCTGGAAGCAGATGCACAGCGGCATACAGGTGAAGCCAAACATCCGGCCTTCCCTGCGCAGTGGTTTTACGGCTTATGTCGTGATCTCCCCGGGGAGCGATGCACTATTGCCCCCGTCACCTCGCGGATGGCTGACGCGCCAGCCCGGTTGGGCAGCGCACGTCACCGCAAGACTTGGCACACAGACCCCGGATGCCAGGACCACACGATTTTGCCGTACGCAGGCTGCACCGGTCGTGTGCGCGCAGGCAGTTGCTCACGGCGTGAGCCGCCCTGCAAACCACCTTCGCGCCGACGCCGCCTGCGTCCACCACGTCCCATCCCGCATGTCGTGACGATCGCGATACGCCCCTCGGCCGGGTTGGGATGGTCGAAAAATGCGATAATTCCGAATTCGTGTAAAGCGAATTATTTGATCCGGGCGGATTGACCCCTCCCTTGTGTGTCTTGCCCGTCGGGCAACGCGAGGGGTGGCGTGGATGCGGGTCGCGATCCCCGCCACAGCCGTGCCACGAACCGGTCTCCCCACGGCCCGAAAATGCGTTACGGTGGTCGCAGCGCGCCTCAAGTCGCGCAGATCCAGGAGTGAGGAAACGGTATGAGGATGAGAAGCGGAACTGCGGTCGCCGGGGTGGCGGCGCTGGCGGTGGCGGGGATGGCTCTGACGGCCGCGCTTGAGCCGGTTTGGGCGCACGGGCCGACCCGGCAGAAGGTGCGCGAATCCATCGAGATCAACGCCGCCCCGGCCAAGGTGTGGGCGGTGATCGGCAATTTCCAGGACATGAGCTGGCTTCCGCCCGTCACCAAGACCGAGGGCGACAAGGGCAACGAGATCGGCGCAACGCGGCGGCTGACGCTGACCGGCGGGGCCACGGTCGACGAGGAGCTCTACAAGTTCGACGCGGCCGCGATGACCTATTCCTACCGGATCACCACCGTCGACGTGAAGGTGCTGCCGGTCACCAACTATTCCTCGACGCTGACGGTGACGCCGAGCGCCGACGGCAAGGCCTCGACGCTGGAATGGGCCGGCGCGTTCTATCGCGGCTTTCCCAACAACGATCCGCCGCCGGAGCTGAGCGATGAGGCCGCGGTGAAGGCGGTGAAGGGGCTCTACCAGGCCGGCCTCGGGGCGCTGAAGAAGAAGGTCGAGAGCGGAAGCTGACCGTGCGGGCCCTGGTCCTGGCGGCGCTGGCCGCCAGCCTTGCCTGCTTCGGCTGCGCCTTCGCCGAAGAGGCGTTCGTCACCAACCAGCTCAGCGACGATCTGATGGTCGTGGACCTCGCCACCGCACGTGCGGTGGCAACCATCCCGATCGGCGGCAAGCCGGCGGGCGTTGCCGTCAGCGCCGACGGCCGCTTTGCCTATGTCACGAGCCCGGATGCCAAGGCGGTGACGGTGGTGGACGCAGCAACGCGGCAGGTTGTGGGGCGGATCGAGGTCGGCGGTGGCCCGCTCGGCATTGCGGTGGCGCCCGACGGCAAGACGGTTTATGTCGCCGATTGGTACGCCGCGGCGGTGCGGGCGATCGATGCGGCCTCGCACAGCGTCACGGCCAGCATCGCGGTCGGCGCCTCGCCGTCGGGCCTGGCGGTGACGCCTGACGGCAAGCTGCTGCTCTCGGCGGACCGCGACGACGACAGCGTCTCGGTGGTGGACACGGCGACGCGCGCGCGCAAGGTGACCATCAAGGTCGGCACGCGTCCGTTCGGCGTCACCATCGATGCCGAGGGCAAGCGCGCCTACACCGCCAATGTCGGCTCCAACGACGTCTCCGTGATCGACATCGCCGCCGGGTCCGAGATCGGCCGCGTGCCGGTCGGGATGCGTCCCTATGCGGTGGCGCTGGCGCAGGGGCGCGGCTTCGTCACCGACCAGTATGGCGGCACCGTCAGCGTGTTCGATGTTGCGACACTGAAACCGGTGAAGCGCATCACTGTCGGCGACTACCCCGAAGGCATCAATGTAACCGCCGACGGCAAGCGCATCATCGTCGCCTGCTGGGAGAGCAACACGCTTGTTATCATCGATGCTGCCGAGCTGAAGGTGATCGGCGAAGTCAAGACCGGCGACGGCCCGCGCGCCTTCGGGGCGTTCTTGCGCAGGACGGAGTAGGGACGCGTAGGGTGGGTTAGCCGAAGGCGTAACCCACCGCTTTCTCGCGGTGAGCAAGGCGGTGGGTTACGCCAGCCCGTAGCCCGCATGAGCGAAGCGACATGCGGGACTCGTTTCAGCGCTGACGGTCCCGGATATCGCTGCGCTCATCCGGGCCACGGCACTGAGCCCTATTTCGCTTCGGCAAACGCCTTCAGCTTCAGGAAAAAATCCTTCAGGATCGGGTTGCGATCCACATAGGTCACGTAGCGGATCGGATGGCGGCGGCGATCGACGCTCCACGTCATCTGATCCGTGAGGACGGGAGCGGGGATGATCACGCTCGGTGCCCACACGGGGTTCAGCAGCCAGCCGACCGGCGCCATGTCCCAGATTTCCTTGGCCCAGCCCATGTGGTCGGACGAATATTCCTTGAAGCGCATGGCGAGAAACGCGCCGATGCTGCCGTGGGGTTCGACGTATCGTTCGATTTCCGGCACCGTCGCGTGAAGGCGCGAGGTGACGCCCATGCATGGGACGAGGACGAGCGGCACGCCGCTGTCGAGCAGCACCTGCGCACCGCCGACGTCCTGCTTCAGATTGAACTCGACCGTGTGGGGCCATTCCAGCGCATGGCCGCCGAGCCAGACCACGATGATGCGGTCGATGATATCGGGCGCCTTGAGCAGTGCGGAGGCGACGTTGCTGATGGCGCCGATGGCGACGACGTAGAGCGGATTGTCCGGCGAGCCCGCGCGCGCCCGGGCGATGAGGTCGTCCACGGCGGGCGCCGCCTGCGCCGTCTTGCCGGGGCCGACATAGTCGGTGACGCCGCGGTGAACCAGGCCTTCCGGCGCGACGTTCAGGCGGTCCAGCAGGCGCAGGATTTCCTGATAGCTCAGCTCCATGCCGTGGCCGGGGCTGTCGGCGCGCGCATTGAAGAACGGCGCGGCGTAGATCGCCTCGACGTCGAAGCGGTCCTTCGACAGCAGCATCTGCACCAGCGCGAACTGGTCGTCGATCTCGTTATAGGTGTCGGTGTCGAGCACGACCCGCAACCGGCCGACCGGCGGCTCCAGGAGCTTGAGGCGGCTTGCGTCCGTGAGTGTCATCACCGTCTCCCCGAACAGTTCGTAGGGTGGGTTAGCCTGCGGCTGCGCGAAGCGCAGTCCGCCGGCGTAACCCACCTCTTTTGTCTCTGCGGATACGCACAGTGGTGGATTACGCTTCGCTAATCCACCCTACGTTTCCGCATAATGTCTCGGCAATGTCGCGCATGTGTTCGAACACGTGATCGGGCGCAAGCGCCCGTAGCGCCGCCGGTGCCGCATAGCCCCAGCATACCGCGCCGCAGGCAATCCCCGCGGCGCGCGCCGCGTCGATGTCGCGGACCTCGTCGCCGATCGCGATGACGCTGCTTGGGTCGACGCGGGCGCGGCGGACGACCCGGCGGAATTTCGCGGCCTTGCCGAACAGCGACGCCGAGCAGTCGAAATGCGCAAACAGCGCCGCGGCCTCGCCGAGCTTCTCGCGGGCATTGGCTTCGCTGTCGGAGGTCACCAGCGCGAGCTGCACGCCGTTCTCGGCCAGCGTCCGCAGCATCGCCTCGACACCCGCAAACAGCGAAATCTCGCTGGCTGCCTCCGCCTTCAGCCGCCGCGCATGCCGCGCGATGGCTGGCAGCTTCCACAGCGGGACCTCGAGCCGGGTGAGGATCTCGCGCGACGAGGCGTGCCGCAGCTCCTCGACATCCTCATCCGCGACGCGGCGAAAGCCGAAGCGGTCGGCGACGTCGTTGATGGTGCGCAAGAACCACGGAAAGCTGTCGGCGAGGGTGCCGTCGAGATCGAAAATGGCGAGGGAGTAGGGCATGGGGGAGTGGACGGGTGGACCTGCGCATCCGGTCCGCAGGCGACGCGCCGACAGATGCTATCGGAGATGCTATATTAGCGCCCAGAGGTGACAGATGTCGGAGCTACTGGCAAGAATTACAGTCGATCCGGAGCGGATGCATGGACGCCCCTGCATTCGCGATCTTCGCATCACGGTCGCCAACGTCCTGGGACTGCTATCCGCCGGACAGTCGCGCGACAGCATTATCGAGGACTATCCGTATCTGGAGCAGGCGGATATCGACGCAGTGCTCGCTCCTGCTTTTCGCGAACAGATATTGCGGCTTCTTTGACAGTAGCGGCGGGGCTGCCTACTCCGCCGCCTCGCTCGCCCTCCCGCGCTTCGGCTTCCTTGCCTTCTTCAGCACCGGCTCCAGGAACTTGCCGGTATAGCTCCGCGGCGCCTTCGCGATGTCTTCCGGCGGGCCCCAGGCGACGATTTCGCCGCCGCCGTCGCCGCCTTCGGGGCCGAGGTCGATGACCCAGTCTGCGGTCTTGATGACTTCGAGATTGTGCTCGATCACGACGACCGTGTTGCCCTGCGCGACCAGCTCGTGCAGCACTTCCAGGAGCTTCTTGACGTCGTGGAAGTGCAGGCCGGTGGTGGGCTCGACCAGGATGTAGAGCGTGCGGCCGGTGGCGCGCTTTGACAGCTCCTTGGCGAGCTTGACGCGTTGTGCTTCGCCGCCCGACAGGGTCGTCGCTTGTTGACCCACGTGGATGTAGTCGAGGCCGACGCGGTGCAGGGTCTGGAACGTCTCGCGCACGCGCGGCACCGCCTTGAAGAAGTCGGCGGCTTCCTCGACGGTCATGTCGAGCACGTCGGCGATGCTCTTGCCCTTGAACAGGACTTCGAGCGTCTCGCGGTTGTAGCGCTTGCCCTTGCAGACATCGCAGGTGACGTAGACGTCGGGCAGGAAGTGCATCTCGATCTTGATGACGCCGTCGCCCTGGCACGCCTCGCAGCGGCCGCCCTTGACGTTGAAGGAGAAGCGGCCGGGCTCGTAGCCGCGCGCCTTGGCTTCGGGCAGGCCGGCGAACCATTCGCGGATCGGCGTGAAGGCGCCGGTATAGGTCGCGGGGTTCGAGCGCGGGGTGCGGCCGATCGGCGACTGGTCGATGTCGATGATCTTGTCGATGTGCTCGAGGCCCTCGATGCGGTCGTGCGGCGCGGCGCCTTCGCTGGCATTGTTCAGCTTGCGGGCGATGGCGCGGTAGAGCGTGTCGATCAGGAGCGTCGACTTGCCGCCGCCGGAGACGCCGGTGACGCAGGTGAACAGGCCGAGCGGAATCTCGGCGGTGACGTTCTTGAGGTTATTGCCGCGCGCGTTGACCACCTTGATGGTGCGGCGATGGTTCGGCGGACGCCGCTCCGGCACCTCGACCTCGAGCTCGCCGGTCAGGTATTTCCCGGTCAGCGATTTCGGATTGCGCATGATCTCGGCGGGCGTGCCTTCGGCGACGATGTGGCCGCCATGCATGCCGGCGCCGGGGCCGATGTCGAGCACGTAGTCGGCGAGGCGAATGGCGTCCTCGTCATGCTCGACCACGACCACGGTGTTGCCGAGGTCGCGCAGGCGCTTGAGGGTGTCGAGCAGGCGCGCATTGTCGCGCTGGTGCAGGCCGATCGAAGGCTCGTCCAGCACGTAGAGCACGCCGGTCAGTCCCGAGCCGATCTGCGAGGCCAGGCGGATGCGCTGGCTCTCGCCGCCCGACAGCGTGCCGGAGGAGCGGGAGAGGGTGAGGTAGTTGAGGCCGACGTCGAGCAGGAAAGTGAGGCGCTCGCGGATCTCCTTGAGGATGCGGCCTGCGATCTCGTTCTGCTGCTTGTTCAGTGCCTCCGGCACGGTCTCGAACCATTCGCCGGCCTTCCTGACCGACAGCTCCGAGATCTCGCCGATGTGCTTGGTGCCGACCTTGACGCAGAGTGCCTCGGGCTTGAGCCGAAAGCCGTTGCAGGCGCCGCAGGGCACGTCGTGGAAATACTTCGCCAGCTCCTCGCGCGCCCACTCGCTCTCGGTCTCGCGGTAGCGGCGGTTGATGTTGGTGATGACGCCCTCGAACGGCTTCTTGGTGTCGTAGGAGCGCACCCCGTCCTCGTAGGAGAACTTGATCTCGTCCTCGCCGGAGCCGTAGAGGATCGCGTTCTGCGTCTTTTTCGGCAGATCCTTCCACTTGGCGGTCAGCGTGAACTTGTAGTGCTTGCCGAGCGCCGTCAGCGTCTGCACGTAGTAGGGTGACGACGATTTGGCCCAGGGCGCGATCGCGCCCTTGCCAATGGCGAGCTCCTTGTCGGGGATGACGAGATCCTCGTCGACATGCTGCTCGACGCCGAGGCCGCCGCAGGCAGGACACGCGCCATAGGGATTGTTGAACGAAAACAGGCGCGGCTCGATCTCGGGGATGGTGAAGCCGGACACCGGGCAGGCGAACTTTTCCGAGAACAGCATGCGCTCGGGCCCGCTCTTGTCGTGGATCTTTGCGGTCTTTTTCTTTTCCTCGGCCGGCGCCGCCGCGGGCGCGTCGGCGAATTCGACGACGGCAAGGCCCTCGGCGAGCTTCAGCGCGGTCTCAAAGCTTTCGGCGAGACGCTGGCCGATGTCGGCGCGCACCACGATGCGGTCGACGACGACGTCGATGTCGTGCGGAAACTTCTTGTCCAGCGTCGGCGCTTCCGCGAGCTCGTGGAAGGTGCCGTCGATCTTGACGCGCTGAAAGCCCTTCTTGAGCCATTCGGCGAGCTCCTTGCGGTACTCGCCCTTGCGGCCGCGCACGACGGGGGCGAGCAGATAGAGGCGCGTGCCCTCGGGCAGCGCC
>NZ_JBFUES010000129.1:0-11636 GCF_056403875.1 Bradyrhizobium sp. P2_E8 | reverse complement strand
CCACGGCCGCCTGCATGGCCTCAATGGCGGCCAGGGTTGCCTCGGGGGTCTCGCCATAGCGGGGATAGGGCACGCATTCGCCCCGGCCGGTCAGGCCGTTCTGGCTCACTTCGGCCACAACGGTCACGGCCTCGGTCTTGGCGCCCCGGCTGATGGTGAAACTGCCGGCGATGGGAAAGCGCTCGATTCGCGCCCGAAGAGCCGGAACTTTGCTGGAAGTCATTTTGAACTCTGGCGAAATCTGAACCTGCTAGTTACCTCTAGCAACTAACGTTAACCAGTTGGGGATACCTTCTCCGGGTAAGGGCGCGTGCGCAACTATCTGATTTCCTCCGCCCCGGCACGGGAGCGGACATCTTGACTAGCGATCCGAAGCTGGAACGGATTGCGAAGGGCAACGCGCTGGCACTCTGCGCCACCGGAACCTGGACCGCGAGCTTCGCGCCGGTCCTGGAGCGGATGGTGGCGGATGCCGAGAAGCTGGCCGGCGGTTCGCAAAACATCTTCATCGACGTCTCCGAGGTCGCCAAGCTCGACACCTTCGGCGCCTGGCTGATCGAGCGGCTGCGCCGCAGCCTGACCCACGGCGCGGTCGAGGCGCAGATCGCGGGCCTCTCCGCCAATTATTCGAGCCTCGTCGACGAGGTCCGGCGGGTCAGGGCGACGCCGGTGGTCGATGCCGGCACGATCACCATCACGGGCATGCTGGAGCAGATCGGCCGGGCCGTGGCCGGTGTCGCCGGCACGGTTGCGGGCCTGATCGACATGCTCGGCGCGGTGCTCGCGGCGGGCGGCCGCGTGCTGATCCATCCCCGCTCGTTCCGCCTGACCTCGACCGTGCACCACATGGAGCAGGTCTGCTGGCGCGCGGTGCCGATCATCGTGCTGATCACCTTCCTGATCGGCTGCATCATCGCGCAACAAGGCATCTTCCATTTCCGCAGGTTCGGCGCCGACATCTTCGTCGTCGACATGCTGGGCGTGCTGGTGCTGCGCGAGATCGGCGTGCTCCTGGTCGCCATCATGGTCGCGGGCCGCTCGGGCAGCGCCTACACCGCCGAGCTCGGCTCGATGAAGATGCGCGAGGAGATCGACGCGCTGCGCACCATGGGCTTCGACCCGATCGAGGTGCTGGTGCTGCCGCGCATGCTGGCCCTGGTGCTGGCGCTGCCGATCCTGGCCTTCCTCGGCGCCATGGCCGCGCTCTATGGCGGCGGGCTGGTCGCCTGGCTCTATGGCGGCGTCGATCCCGAAGCCTTCCTGCTCCGGCTGCGCGATGCCATCTCGATCGACCATTTCATCGTCGGCATCGTCAAGGCGCCCGTCATGGCCGCCGTGATCGGCATCGTCGCCTGCGTCGAGGGCCTTGCGGTGCAGGGCAGCGCGGAATCGCTCGGACAGCACACCACCGCGTCGGTGGTGAAGGGCATCTTCTTCGTCATCGTCATGGACGGCGTGTTCGCCATCTTCTTCGCCTCGATCGGAATGTGACGATGGCTGGCGAAATCCAAAATCCCATTATCCGCGTCCGCGACATCACCGTGCAGTTCGGCAGCACACGCGTGCTCGACGGCCTCAACCTCGACGTCAAGCGCGGCGAGATCCTCGGCTTCGTCGGCCCGTCGGGCGCGGGCAAGTCGGTGCTGACGCGCACCATCATCGGCCTCGTGCCGAAGGTGGCAGGCTCCATCGAGGTGTTCGGCGTCGACCTCGATTCCTCCAACACGTCGCAGCGACGCAACGTCGAGCGGCGCTGGGGCGTGCTGTTTCAGCAGGGCGCGCTGTTCTYCTCGCTCACCGTGCGGCAGAACATCCAGTTTCCGATGCGCGAATATTTGCGCGTCTCGCAGCGGCTGATGGACGAGATCACCATGGCCAAGCTCACCATGGTTGGTCTGAAGCCCGAGGTCGCCGAGCGCTTCCCGTCGGAGCTCTCGGGCGGCATGATCAAGCGCGTCGCGCTCGCACGCGCGCTTTCGCTCGATCCGGACCTCGTTTTCCTCGACGAGCCGACCTCCGGCCTCGACCCGATCGGCGCCGGCGACTTCGACGAGCTGGTCAGGACGCTCCAGCGCACTTTGGGCCTGACCGTTTTCATGGTAACGCACGACCTCGACAGCCTTTACACCGCTTGCGACCGCATCGCCGTTTTAGGGAACGGTAAGATCATTGCGGCAGGGTCGATCGCCGACATGCAGGCCTCGCAGCATCCCTGGTTGAGGCAATATTTCCATGGCAAGCGCGCCCGCGCGGTCATGGGCTGAGTGGTAGCCGGAGCACCTGATGGAAACGCGGGCGAATTACGTACTGATCGGGTCGTTCACGCTGGCAGTGATTGCCGCGGCGATCGGCTTCGTGCTGTGGTTCCAGTCGCTGCACACCACCAAGCAGCGCAGCCCGCTGCGCGTCGTGTTCGAAGGCCCGGCGGCGGGCCTGCGCAACGGCGGCAGCGTCAATTTCAACGGTATCCGGGTGGGTGAAGTGGTCTCGGTGAAGCTCGATAACCCGCGGCGGGTTGTCGCACTCGCCATGGTCGAGAACAACACCCCGCTCCGTAAGGACACGCTGGTCGGCCTCGAATTCCAGGGCCTGACCGGCGTCGCCGCGATCTCGCTCAAGGGCGGCGAGGAGGCCGCGCCCCCGCCGCCGCTCGACGAGGACGGCATCCCGTCGCTGACGGCCGATCCCAACAAGCTCCAGGACGTCACCGAGGCGATCCGCGGCACGCTCCAGAACATCAACAAGATCGTCGCCGACAATCAGGAATCGGTGAAGAACTCGCTGAAGAACCTCGAGACCTTCACCAACTCGCTGGCGCGCAACTCCGAGAAGATCGACGGCGTCATGGCCAAGGTCGACGGCGTGATGCTCAAGGCCGACAGCCTGATGCTCGGCCTCAACACGCTCGCCGGCGGCAAGGACGGCGGCGAGCTGTTCCAGGCGGTGAAGTCGATCCGCGAACTCGCCGATGATTTCGACAAGCGCTCCGGATTGCTGATCTCGGACGGCCGCCGCACCCTCGGCGACATCAGCCGCGCCGTGAACAATTTCGACCGCAACCCGACCCGCGTGCTGTTCGGTGCCAGCAACAGCGCACCGGCGGCCGCCCCGCCGCCAGCCGAGCCGCCGAAGCCGGCGCCCGCAAGCGAGCGCAAGCGGCAGTAGGCGTTTAGTACACGGACCTCACCTCGTCATTGCGAGCGTAGCGAAGCAATCCAGACTGTCTCCGCGGAAGCAGTCTGGATTGCTTCGTCGCTTCGCTCCTCGCAATGACGAGTTTGTAGAGGTAGCGCAATTTCCCAACACGCAGTGACCTGTTGGCGCAGTGACGCCCCAAACAAAAACGGAGGCCGTGAGGCCTCCGTTTTCTATTCACTGCGCTTGGTCTCACCCCAGCCGGCCCGCCGCGTGGGCGAGCAGGGTGTAGACGAGCCCGGTCTCCGAGGTCAGGTGGCTGCGCAGCTCCTGCGGGCCGCGGCCGTCGCGGGCGACTTCGTCGAGCAGGCGCTCGAACTCGGCGACGTAGCGGTCGACCGTGCCCTTGAAGTTGCGGTCGGCGCGATATTTGCGGGCGACCTCGTCGAAGGCCTTCTGGCCGGCGGGCGTGTAGAGGCGCTTGGTGAAGGCCTTGTTCTCGCCGCGCTGGTAGCGGTCCCACATCTCGGCGGCGAGGTTGCGGTCCATCAGCCGGCCGATGTCGAGCGACAGCGATTCCAGCGGATTGCCGTTACCTTGCGGAGCTTGCGGCTGCGGAGCCGGTGCAGCCGGGCGGCCGCGCGGGGCCTCGCGTCCGGTCGGAGCGCCCTGGTTGGCGTCCGTACGGTTCAAGAGGTCCGACAGCCAGCCGTCGCGGCCCTGGTCGTTGCCGCCAGGTGCAACCGGCGGGGCTTCGGTGCGGCGCGAAGTGGCCGGCATGCCGAGATCCGGCGGCGGCAGCGTCGAGGCGCTGCCGGTGTCGCGGATGCGGGTCTCGGTGTTGCGCGCGCCGACGGCCGCCAGCATCGGCTCTTCCTGGCGCTGCACGCTGGCGCGGCCCGCCGTCGAGACGTCGAGGCCGCGGCCATGCTGGGCCACGATGCGGTTGAGCTCGGCGAGGGCTTCGATCTGGTCGACGATCACCTTGCGCATCTGCGCAGTGCTCTCGGCGGCCTCCTGCGGCATCTCGAGCACGCCGCGGCGCAGCTCGTTGCGGGTGGCTTCGAGCTCGTTGTGCATCTCGAAGGCCATCTGCTTCATGCTGGAGACGAGGTTGGAGAACTTCTCCGTCGACTGCTTGAACATCGCATCCGCCTCGTCCGTGGTCTGGCGGTAGATGTCGTGCATGGCGTCGAGGGTCTGCCGGTGCTCTTCCTCGGATGCCGCGCGCACCGCCTCGAACTGGCGGGTGATTGCGGCAGAGCCTGCACCGGCGGTCTCCGCGACGACGCGGGCGATGTCGCGGGCACGCTCCTCGGCCGCGGCCAGCGATTCA
Source organism: Bradyrhizobium sp. P2_E8 (assembly GCF_056403875.1). Taxonomy (NCBI): domain Bacteria; kingdom Pseudomonadati; phylum Pseudomonadota; class Alphaproteobacteria; order Hyphomicrobiales; family Nitrobacteraceae; genus Bradyrhizobium; species Bradyrhizobium sp. P2_E8. The sequence continues at coordinate 7,165 of NZ_JBFUES010000129.1, read as the reverse complement.
TCGAGCAGGCCGGTGAAGCGCGACAGGCGCTGGTCGAGATCGGCCGTGCGCAGGTCGATCGTGGTGACGAGCGATTCCAGCGCCTGCTTGCGTTCGGCGAGCGAGGCGGTGGTGTTCTTGTTGCTCACCTCGACGACCTGGGCGGCCTCGACGAGCGCCTTGCCGTGCGCGTCGAACTGGGTCGACAGCTCGCCGAGATCCTGGAGCGCCCGCGTGGTCTTCGTGTTGAAGACGTTGAGCTGGTCTTCCAGGTTCTGCGTCGCAGCGCCGTTGCGCGAGGTGACGTCGTTCATCGCCGAGACGAAGTCGGCAACGCGCGTCACCAGCGCCCGCTCGAGCGAGTTGAGGTTGTCGTGCGCACCGGTCAGCACCTCCTGGAGGAGGATGTTGCCTTCGCGCAGACGCTCGAACAGAGCGACCGTGTCGGTGCGCAGGATCTTGCTGGTCTCCTGCATCTCGGTGACGGCCGCGATCGAGACCTGGCGCGACTGGTCGATCGCCGCGCGCGAGGCCTGCTCGAGGTCCTTGAGCGACTTGCCGACCGCGCCGGTGGCGATCTCGCTTGCCGCGTTGATGGTGCGGGCGACTTCGGAGCCGTTGCCCATCATGGTCTGCGAGAACGCATGGCCGCGGGTCTCGATCGACTTCAGCGCGTCCGAGGTGACGCGGTCGATGTCGAGCGTGAGCTGGCTGGTCTTGGAGCCGATCGCATCGATCAGGGCGCCGCGCTTGGCGTCGATCATGTTCGACAGACGGTCGGCCTGTTGCTGCACATAGGTGACGATCTCGTCGGTCTTGCCGGTCATGGCCTGGCCGAAGCTGCTGCTGGCGGCGAGCACCGAGCGCTCGACGTCGGCCGAGCTCGACTTGACCCGCGAGCTCGCCTCGTTGGAGGCGGAGATCAGCGCGTTCTGGGCGTTGAGCGCGCTGGTCTGGATGTCGTTGGTCGCGTTCGCGGTGGCCGCGCTCAGCGCACGCTCGATCTCGGTCGAGATCGTGCGGATCTGGCTCGCGGCATCCGCCGAGGTCGAGGTCAGCGAGGTCTGGGCCTCACGCGCGCTGTTGAGGATGGTCGAGGCGGTGTCGGCGCCGACCGCGGTCAGCGTGCGCTCGATGTCCGTGGTCAGCGACTTGATCTGGCCTGCCGCGTCCGTCGAAGCGGAGATCAGCGTGCCCTGGGCCTCGCGCACGCCGCTGGTGAGCGCCTCGATGGTGGCGCCGCCGGCGGTCGCCAGCGCGCGCTGCATCTCGGCCGCGAGCGAACGGACCTGGCTGGTCTGTTCGGCCGAGACCGCGAGCAGGGTGCTCTGGGCGTCGCGGGCGCTGGTCGTGATCGTCTCGGCGGTCGACTGGCCGACCTGCGAGAGCGAACGATGCACTTCGGCCGCGAGCGACTTGACCTGGCTCGCCGCATCCGAGGACGCCGTGACCAGGGTGTTCTGCGCCTCGCGGGCGCCGGTCGTGATGGTCTCGGCCGTCGCGGTGCCCGCCATCGAGAGCGAACGCTGCACATCCGAGGACAGTGCCTTGATCTGGTTGGCGGTCTCGCTCGAGGCCGCGATCAGCGTGCTCTGCGCATCGCGGGCGCCGGCGGTGATGGATTCCGCCGTGGTGGCACCGGCCATCGACAGCGAGCGCTGCACGTCGGCGGTGAGCGTCTTGACGTGGTTGGCCGCGTCCGAAGATGCGGTGACGAGCGTGGTCTGCACCTCGCGGGCACCGGCCAGGATCGAGGCTGCGGTCGCGGAACCGGCCGCCGACAGCGTGCGTTCGACGTCGGCCGCGAGCCCCTTGATCTGGTTGGAGGCATCGCCCGAGGCGGCAACCAGCGTCGACTGCGCTTCGCGGGCGCTGGTCAGGATCGAGTTCGCAGCACCGGTGCCGACCGCGGTCAGCGCGCGCTCGACCTCGGAGGAGGTCATCTTGAGCTGGGCGTTGACGTCGGAGGAGACCGTCAACAGCGACTGCTGGGCGGTGCGCGCCCCGGTCTGGATGGTCTCGCTGGTGTTGACGACGAGGTTGGTGAGCGAGCGCTCGGCGTCCTCGACATGCGAGCGGATCGCGGTCGAGATCATCTCGGCGCGGGACATCATGTCCTCGCTGGCCTGGCGGCCGCTGCTCTCGATGCGGCCGGCGACGGCCTCGACGCGCGAGCCGAGCAGGTCCTCGAACTGAGCCACGCGCACGTCGATGTCGCTGGCGACCGAGCCGACCTTGGTCTCGATGGCCTGCTGGATGTCCTGGAAGCGCGCCGTGACCGTGTCGGTCAGATGCGCGCTGCGGCCGTCGATGATCTCGGCGACGCCGGTGATGCGGCGGTCGACCGCCTCGATCGCCTGCGCGGTGCCGTCGGTGAGCGTCGAGGTCAGGAGCGTGAGGCGTGTGTCGATCGACTGCACGGCCTGCGAGGCGCCGTTCGTCAGCGCGTTGTTCAGGTAGGTGAGGCGGGAGTCGATGGATTCGAGCGCCTGCGAGGCACCGCCGGTGAGCGTCGTCGTGAGGTGCGTCAGGCGCGTATCGATCGTCTGGATCGTCTGCGAGGCGCCGTCGGTCAGCGATGTCGTCAGATGGGTGAGGCGGGAGTCGATCGACTGGATCGCCTGCGCGGCACCGTCGGTCAGCGAGGCGGCGAGCGTGTTGAGACGCCCGTCGATGGTCTCCGTGACGGACCTGGCGCGGGTGTCGAACGACTGTTCGAGCGTGGTGACACGGCCGCCGAGCTGCGCGTCGAAGGTCTTGATGTGGCCGTCGATCGTGCTGTCGAGGCTGGCGATCTTGCCGTTCAGCGAGGCATCGAGGTTGGTGACGCGTTCGCCGACCGTGGTCTCGAACTGCATCAGGCGCTGGTCGAGCACGGCCGTGATCTGGCCGCCGTTCGATGTGAAGCGGGTGTCGAAATTGTCGACATAGGTCTTCAGCGTCTCGGCGATGTCCTGCGTGCGCTGGCCCATGCGCTCGACGACTTCGCCGCCGAACGTCTTCACGGTGCGGTCGAACTCGGAGATGTGACGGGTGATCAGCGCGCCCAGCGTGCCGGAGTCGCGGGCGAACTTCTCGACCAGCTCGGTGCCCTGGTTCTTCACCAGTTCGTCGAACGCGCTCATCTGGAGCGACAGCGAGTCGTGCGCGGTCTCGGTCTGGCTGACGACCTTGGCGACGAGGGTGTTGACGGTGGCGTCGAGCGCCTCGCTCGCCTTGTCGCCGGAGGTCATGATCTGGCTGGCGAGCCGGTGGCCGGCGTCGTCGATCTTGGCGGAGATGTCGTTGGAGCGCAGCTCGAGCTCGAGCAGCAGGGAGTCCGACGAATTCTTCAGGCTATCGTGCACCTGCTCGGTGCGCTCGGAGATGCCGTCGACAATCGCGGCGGAGCGCTGCTCGAACTCGCCGGTGATGCGGTCGATGCGCTCGTTCAGCATCTCGTGGACGCGGTCGGCGAGGTCGACGAACTCGTCGTGGACGTGGCCGGTCTTGAAGTTGAGGCTGGTGGTCAGCCGCTCGCTGGCATCGAGCACGGCGCGCGTGGTCTCGTTGCTGGCTTCCTCGAGGCGGTCGAGCAGGTCGCCGCCGCGCTCGCCGAGCGCGAGGATCATGTTGTCGCCGGCATTGCTCAGGGCGCCGGTGATGTGGGCGCCGCGCTCCTCGAGCGCGCCGGTGATGCTCTTGGCGACCTCGTCGACGCGCGAGGCGATCGCGTCCGAGATCAGCGCGATGTCGTGGCGCAGGTCGATCTGCACGCCGGAGATGGCGCTGCGGACCTGCTCGGCCTGGCCGACCAGGTTGTCGCGCTGATGCGCGATGTCCTGGAGCAGGGCGCGGATGCGCACTTCGTTGTCGGAATAGGCGCGCTCCAGCGCTGCGACCTCGTTGGCGACCAGCGTCTCGAGCTCGCCGGCGCGCGCAATCGCACGCTCGATGCCGTCGCCCATCGCCGCGACCTCGCGGCGGATGGCCTGGCCGACGGTGACCATGGAATCGGAGGCCGAGCCCTCGGGCTCGGAGAAGCGGATCGCGACCTGCGCCATCGCCTGCGCGATCATGCGCATTTCCTGGCCGCGCCAGACCAGGCTCGCGAGGAAGTAGAACAGCATGATCGGCGCGAAGAACATCGCGATCAGGCCGGCGATGACGAGCACGCCACCGCTCTGGCCCATGGCGGCCTGGATCGAGGGCAGGAAGCCGACGGTCAGCGCGGCGCAGGCGGCGAGCCAGACGCCGGCGAAGATGGTGGCGAAGGTATAGACGCTGCGGGCAGGGCGGCCCTTCTGAAGCGCCTGGAGCAGCTGGCCGATGGTCTCGCGATCGTCATTGGCGGCCCGGCGCGTCGAGCGCGGCTCCTCGATCGTATCGAACACGGTGGCCCGCTCGTTCGCGGCAGGGCGCGGCTCGAAGCTCGGCTCGTCAAAGATCGGGGGCTCCGGGGGGGACACCGACGACGCCGTTTCGTTGCGCATCGAGGCGTTGCGGCTGGTGTCCGCAGCGGTGTCGCTGATGTTCAGGGCTTCCTGGATCGCAGAAAGCGCAACTTCTGTCGGGTCTTTGACCTTTTTCGGAGTGTTCGCCATGTTCAGTCCGAGCCCTCGTTACTTGTACGCGTCCCCCCGCGAGCCCCGCGCGCTACGCAAGCCCACAGACCGGATCATGCCGCTTGCGCGGATCATCGAGCCGTCCCCACCCGGACGGCTTGTCCGCCAATTTCTGCAACATCCTATTGGCAGAGCGTCGCGAATGAAATGCCTGCGATTAAGACAATCTTAATCATCGTTAACAGGATCGCGCCCTAACACCTTAGCAACAAATGGAATTCTCCACCGGACTCGGCCGATTGAGGCAAGTTTTTGTCAATAAACGGGCGGAGTTGCGTCAAACGACCCAAACATTTCGTTAACCATTTCCATGCTTGGGTGGGAGGAACCGCGCCGCCGAACCGGCGGAACCGTCGCGATGCCGGGGCCTGCGCCATGACGCCTGAACTGCAACGGATGGAATGGATGCCCTCGCCCCCGCTTGCGCCCGTCGACAGCCCGCTCGATCTCGAGCACCTCTCCCGCATGACGCTCGGCGACGCCGAGCTGGAACAGGAAGTGCTGGCGATGTTTGCCGAGCAGGCGGTTCGTCTGCTTGCCGCGATGACCAATTTGCCGGCCGAGGCCGGCGCGCTCGCGCACAAGCTCAAGGGCTCGGCCCGCGGAATCGGCGCCTTTGYCGTAGCGGACGCCGCCGCCCACCTGGAGACCGCGATCCGGACCGGCCACGACCGGCTCCCCGCCTTCGCCGCGCTGAAGGAGGCCGTGGCCGAGGCCCGCGCCGCCATCGAGGCGATCCTGAAACACTAGGCCGGCAACCCCGCAAACGGCGGTGTCCCTAGTCTTTTGTTTTGACGCGTTTTCTGCCCGCAAACCGGGATCCAGCTCGCAGCAAAACGCTATGGCGCCGGGCTAACCGACCCGTTATAGGACAGCCCGGACCCTCCTTCATTCCCAACATCGCGGCAGCACGAGCACACATGGCCAAGATCCACTTTGTCGACCACAAGGGCGAAACCCGTACGGTGGAAATCGAGAACGGCGCAACCGTGATGGAAGCCGCCATCCGCAACAGCATTCCCGGCATCGAGGCCGAATGCGGCGGCGCRTGTGCCTGCGCGACCTGCCATGTCTATGTCGACGAAGCCTGGCGCGAGAAGGTCGGCAGCCCGACGCCGATGGAAGAGGACATGCTCGACTTCGGTTTCGACGTGCGCCCGAACTCGCGCCTGTCCTGCCAGATCAAGGTGAGCGACGATCTCGACGGTCTCGTGGTGGCGACGCCGGAACGTCAGGCCTGAGCCAGCCGTCCCGCTCCATCAGGTGCTCGGCGGCGCAACCTCGATGCCGCGCTTGTGCCAGGGTTTGAGCTTCTCGACGATCTCCGCGGTCAGCGGCGCCGGACGCCGCGTCGCCTCGTCGAGCATGACGCCGACCGACGTCGCCGAGGCGATGCATTTTCCCTGCGAGAACACGACCTGCTCGAAGGTCACTGACGTCCGTCCCAGCTTCACCACGCCGAGGCCGAGCTCGATCGTGTTCGGCCAGTGCAGCTCGGCGCGGAAATGGATGTCGAGCCGCACCATGATCCAGGCGAGGCCCGGCGGCGTCAGCCCGTAGTCCGGGCTCTTCATCAGCGTGACACGGCCGGTCTCGAAATAGGTGGCATAGACCGCGTTGTTGACGTGCTGGTTGGGATCGAGATCGCCGAAGCGGACGTTGTCGCTGAGGCGGTACGGGTAGTCCTCCAGGCGCGGCGTCGTTTCGAGGCGGCTTGGTGCGTTCACCGGTTGATCTCCGTCATATCCAGCCTCGTTACAGCCCAGTTATTTTGACCCGGCAAGTGGGCGCGGCTGCGGGGCGCTCCCGCTTTTATGCCTTCCCTGATCCATCCCCGTTGGCTAGACAGGCAGGGTCACCTCGGCCCAACGGGCGCCGTCCAACCGATAACGACCGATAAAGAGACGACATGAGCGACGTGATCAAAACCGATGTGCTGATTATTGGCGCCGGCCCCTGCGGCCTGTTCGCCGCCTTCGAGCTCGGCCTGCTCGACATGAAGGCGCATTTCGTCGACATCCTCGACAAGGTCGGCGGCCAGTGCGCCGAGCTCTATCCGGAAAAGCCGATCTACGACATTCCCGGCATTCCGCATGTTTCGGGGCAGGGGCTCACCGATGCGCTGATGGAGCAGATCAAGCCGTTCCATCCGACCTTCCATCTCGGAGAGATGGTCGAGACGGTGGAGAAGATCGGCGATCCCGCATTTCGCTGTACCACCGATGCCGGCACGGTGTTCGAATGCAAGGTGCTGGTGATCGCGGCCGGCGGCGGCTCGTTCCAGCCCAAGCGTCCGCCGGTGCCGGGCATCGAAGCCTATGAAGGCACCTCGGTGCATTACGCCGTGCGCAAGATGGAGACGTTCCGCGACCAGAACGTGCTGATCGTCGGCGGCGGCGATTCCGCGCTGGACTGGACGCTCAATCTGCATCCGGTGGCCAAGCGCATCACGCTCCTGCACCGTCGCGACGAATTTCGCGCAGCCCCTCACAGCGTCGAGCAGATGCGCGCGCTGGTCGCGGGTGGCAAGATGGATCTCCGGCTCGGCCAGGTCACTTCGCTGGCCGGCACTGAGGGCAAGC
>NZ_JBFUES010000128.1:0-11679 GCF_056403875.1 Bradyrhizobium sp. P2_E8 | reverse complement strand
ATGTAGCGGCGGGCGGGCTGCGCCGGCGGCGCCAGATTCACGGGATCGCCTGATGTGGCGTATTGCTCTTCGGCCGGCTGCGGGGCGCGGGCCACGGCATTGTTGGTGCGGCCGCGCGGATTGCGCGCCAGCGCCACCTGCGCCGAGCCGGTCAGCGTCACCGTGGTATTGAGCACGCCCTGCTGCTGCACCAGCGCATAGAGCGTCGATGCGTTCTGGCGCGACAGCCGCACGCAGCCATGGGAGGCCGGCGCGCCGAGCCGGCCGACCGAGTCCGTGCCGTGGATGGCGTGCCCGATCTTGGTGAAGAAGATCGCGTGCGGCATCGGCGCGTCGTCGAATTCCTTGGAGTAGTGATCCTCTTCCATGCGGAAGGCGCGGAACGCTCCGTTCGGCGTCTCGCGCGAAGGAATGCCCGTCGACACCGGCCAGCGATAGCGCGCGACGCCGTCGACGGCGACGGTCATCTGCTGATTGTCCTTGTCGACGGTGATTTCGACCTTGGCCTGTGCGGTGCCCGCGCTCAAAAGCAGCAGGGATGTGAAAGCAATAAAAAACGAACGCATCTGAAAACGCATTTGAGTTCTGGCCTCCGGCCTGTTCACGCAAGCGCCGCGGCTCTCCGTCCCCCGGCGTGCACTATGCCTGCAATCCGGCTTTCGTTCCAGCAGCCGGCCCAGCCATCGTTAACGTGATGCCGGGCGTAAGCAAGGCCGCTTTGTGCCGCGCCGCCCGCGGCGATGCTGACATTTTCGCGAGCGGAGACGCGTTCACGACGCCGACAATTCGTCACAAAGGCGCAACCATTTGGCCGCTCCGTGCGTTGATGATCGCCTGCCTGACAGGCGGTTTTCGCCGCCGTTTACCTCGTGTATTTCCCTTGGGATCGAAGATGAACAAAGTCCGTATCGCCGCTGCGCCGTTGCCGGCCGGTTTACTTGTCCGCCTGCTTTTCGCAGCCGCCGCCATCCTGCTCGCACTGTTATCGCTGCCGCAAGCTGGCCATGCCCAGGGTATCGTGCGCGGTGCGCAGGAAGGCGCCCATGAAGGCAACCGCATTGCCGGCCCGGTGGGCGGTGTGGTCGGAGGCGCGGTCGGCGCCGGTGTCGGCGGTGCCGTGGGCGCGGTCGAGGGCGTGCTCGGCATTCCCCACCGTCACTACCGCCATTGCCGCGGTTATTATGACGGCTATCACCGCTTCCATTGCTATCGATAGCCGCTGGTCATTCCGGGGGCGCGACGAAGTCGCGAGCCCGGACTCCATTCATCCACCAACCCTGTCGCACGATGGATTCCGGGCTCGTGCTTCGCACGCCCCGGAATGACGGCAAGGGTCAATTCTTCAGCCGGTACCCGGTGCGGAAAATCCACCAGATCGTGACCAGGCAGATCACCAGGAACGCTGTCGTCATGCCGATGCTGACGGATACGCTCACGTCCGCAATCTCGTAGAAGCTCCAGCGGAAGCCGGAGATCAGATAGACGACCGGGTTGAGCAGCGCCACCGTGCGCCAGGTGGGCGGCAGCATGTCGATGGAATAGAAACTGCCGCCAAGGAAGGTCAGCGGCGTCACCACCAGCATCGGGATCATCTGCAGCTTCTCGAACCCGTCGGCCCAGATACCGATGATGAAGCCGAACAGGCTGAACGTCACCGCCGTCAGCACCAGGAAGGTCAGCATCCAGACCGGATGGTGAATATGCAACGGAACGAAAAGCCCGGCGGTGGCGAGGATGATCAGGCCGAGGATGATCGACTTGGTCGCGGCGGCGCCGACATAGCCGAGCACGATCTCGAAATAGGAGATCGGCGCCGACAGGATCTCGTAGATCGTGCCGGTGAATTTCGGGAAGTAGATGCCGAACGAGGCGTTGGCGATGCTCTGCGTCAGCACCGAGAGCATGATCAGGCCCGGCACGATGAAGGTGCCGTAGCTGACGCCCTCGACCTGGCTGATGCGCGAGCCGATCGCGGCGCCGAACACCACGAAATAGAGCGAGGTGGAGACCACCGGCGAGACGATGCTTTGCAGCAGCGTGCGCCAGGTGCGTGCCATTTCGAACAGATAGATGGCGCGGATGGCGCGGTGATTCATGACGTCCTCACGAGATCGACGAAGATGTCCTCGAGCGACGATTGCGTCGTGTCGAGATCGTTGAAGCGGATGCCGGCGGTGCGCAGGTCGCTGAGCAGGCTGGTGATGCCGGTGCGCTCGCCCTTGGTGTCGTAGTCGTAGACCAGCGTCGCGCCGGAATCGCAGAGGTCGAGCTCGTAATGGCCAAGGCTCTCCGGCAGCGAGGTGATCTTGTTCTGCAAATGCAGCGTCAGTCGCTTCTTGCCGAGCTTCTGCATCAAGGTCGCCTTGTCCTCGACCAGCACGATCTCGCCCTTGTTGATGACGCCGATGCGGTCGGCCATCTCCTCGGCTTCCTCGATGTAGTGCGTGGTGAGGATGATGGTGACGCCGGACTGCTGCAGGGTGCGCACCACCTCCCACATGCCCTTGCGCAGCTCGACGTCGACGCCGGCGGTGGGCTCGTCCAGGAACAGGATCTGCGGCTCGTGCGAGAGCGCCTTGGCGATCATCACGCGGCGCTTCATGCCGCCGGAGAGCGTGATGATCTTGCTGTCCTTCTTGTCCCACAGCGAGAGGTCCTTGAGCACCTTCTCGACATGATCAGGGTTCTTCGGCTTGCCGAACAGGCCGCGGGAGAAGCTCACGGTCGCCCACACGCTCTCGAAGGCGTCGGTGTGGAGTTCCTGCGGCACGAGGCCGATCAGCGAGCGCGCCTTGCGGTAGGAGGTCTGGATGTCCTCGCCGCCGACGAGGACCTTTCCCTCGCTCGGATTGGCGATGCCGCAGATGATCGAGATCAGCGTGGTCTTGCCCGCGCCGTTGGGCCCGAGCAGCGCGAAAATCTCGCCGCGCTTGATATCGAGATTGACGTTCTTGAGCGCCTTGAAGCCGGACCCATAGGTCTTCGACAGATTGGCGACGGAAATGATGGATGACATGATGGCCGGCGGGATGGGGAAGGGAGGCTGGAACCCGCCCGGGCGGGCAGGTCAGCGGGTGCCCTGACATAGGAATGCCCTTGCCGGGTCGCAATTGGCCGGAGAAAAATGGTCTCAAAACAGGCCCTTCGGTGGCAGGTTCCGGGCAAGTGTTGCGCGATGGTCACGGCCTGCGGCTAAGATTGCCGCTCACGCGGCTCTTTGTTGCGTCTGCGAGCGGGCCATGGCTACGATTCCGGCCGATCGCAAAGCGTATTGTCCCCAGGGAATCCATCGATGAGACCGAACGGCCGTCACACCGCCGGCGCCAGCCAGTTGCCCGCCATCCGTGCGTGGGCGATGTGCCTGCTCCTGCTGTCAGCTGTTGCCATGAGTCCGACCACCGCGAAGGCGGCGCCGACGAGCCAGGCCGCGGCCGCGACCACGCATGTCTACCTGCTCCGCGGCGTGCTCAACATCTTCTCGCTCGGGCTCGACACGATCGGCTCCCGGCTCCAGGCGCAGGGCATTCCCGTAACGGTTGCCAATTTCGTGTCCTGGTCCTCGCTCGCCGATGAGGCCGCGACCGCCTACAAGGCCGGCCGCATCAAGACCATCGTCCTGGTCRGCCATTCCTCGGGCGCGACCGCGCTGCCGGACATGATCGCCAAGCTCAACCAGCTCGGCGTGCCCGTGAAGCTCGCGATCGGACTCGATTCCGTGTTCAAGACCAAACTCTCGACCGGCGCCGAACGCTACATCAACATCTATATCGGCGATGGTCCCGGTGAGCCGGTGCGGGCCGCGGCCGGCCTGCGCGGCAAGCTCGACAATGTCGACGTGCGCGGCACCGGCGTCGGCCACATCTCGATCGACAAGAACGAGGCGATCCAGCGCCGCGTCATCGCCGAGATCGACGCCGCGATCATGCGCTCGCGCGCCCCGGCACCGGTTGCCGAACCCGGCGCGCCCAGGCAGGCGCGCTCGGCGGCAGCGACGGCGCCGGCCAGGAACTAAGGCGCGTTTGCGCGACGGGCTGCTGTCCGTCGCGCAGCGATCTTTCCGGCAAGCGCAGAGATCGCGAGGGGCGGCAGTGAGCGTGTGCGCGTCATCCTGCGCTCCCTCGTCATCTCATGAAGGCGCGAATGGCATCCGCGATCTCGCCTGCATGCGTTTCCAGCGCAAAATGACCGGTGTCGAAGAACTCCACGACGGCGTTGGGATTGTCGCGCTTGAACGCTTCGGCGCCGGGCGGAATGAAGAACGGATCGTTCTTGCCCCAGACCGCGAGGAACGGCGGCTTGTGCTTGCGAAAATACTCCTGGAATGACGGATAGAGCGCGACATTGCTCCTGTAGTCGCCGAACAGATCGAGCTGGATATCGTCGGAGCCCGGACGCGCCAGGTAGAAGTTGTCGAGGTTCTGGCCGTCTGGCGACACCATGGTCGCATCAGGGACGCCATGGGTGTACTGCCAGCGTGTCGCCTCCGGCACGAGGAAAGCGCGCAGCGCATCGCGGTTGGCCGGCGACGGATCCTGCCAATAGGCCTTGATCGGTGTCCAGCCGTCGCTGAGGCCATCCTCATAGGCGTTGCCATTCTGCGAGATGATCGCCGTGATCCGCTCAGGATGGCGCAACGCGAGCCGGAAACCGGTCGGCGCGCCGTAGTCGAAGACATAAACGGCGAAGCGATCGAAGCCGATCACTTCGGTGAACCGCTCGATCACCCGCGCGATATTGTCGAATGTGTAATTGAATGTTTCGCGCGCGGGCATGTCGGACTGGCCGAAGCCGGGAAGGTCCGGGGCGACGATGTGAAACTTGTCCGCAAGCAGCGGGATCAAGTCGCGGAACATGTGGCCGGCGCTCGGGAAACCGTGCAGTAGCAGAAGCTTCGGCGCCCCCGAAGGCCCGGCCTCGCGATAGAAGACCTTGAATCCGTCAACGTCGGCGGTGCGATATCGGGTGGAGGTCATGGCAGTCTCCGTTCCTGGCAAGGGATGTTGTTGACATGAGTGGGTTTGCTGGACGTCGGGCGCGCTAATTGCCGCTCACGGCGCGGACCGCGTCGCGAATGATATCGGCAACAGCCGCGGGCGCCGTGACGCTGGGCGTGTGATCGACGGCGAGCGTTCGGATGTTCGCCTTCATGCGTTCCGCCATGAAGCGCTGCGTCTCGGGCACGATCATGCGGTCCTGCTCGGCGATCAGGTACCAGCTCGGAACGTCCTCCCACAGCGGGCGGCCGGCCGGGACCGTTATGCAATTCAGCGAGATAGGCCGCTGCACGGATGCGAGCACAGTGTGATCCTGCGCTGAAGCGTTCTGTGCGAATGCCGCTGCAAAGGCATTCTCAGGCAACCAGATCAGGCCATTGTCATCGGGAGCAAGCTTTGGCGCCTGCGGGTGGGGGACAAGGCGATAGAACACGTCGGCAACCTTCTCCCCCTCCTCGGGCGCAAGGGCTGCGACATAGACCAGCGCCTTCACGCGCGCCGGACGCGCAAGTGCGATGACGGCGCCGGCATAGGCGTGCCCGGCAATCACGACCGGGCCTTCAATGCGATCGAGGCTCCGGTTGAGTGCCGCGACATCGTCGGCAAGGGAGGTCAGTGGAAGCGGCGCCGCGTGCGCCTTGATCCCCTCGGCCTCGAGCGCGGTGATGACCCGTGCCCAGCTCGATCCATCCGCCCACGCCCCGTGAGCCAGGACCGCCGTCACACTGTCTCTAGCCATCGCCGCCTCCTGAGTAACCTGTAAAATAGCGTCAGTTAGGTTATGTCTGTGATGCGTAACTTGTCAACGTGAATTTAACAGGTTATGTGGGGAATGTTCCGTTTTGGCTGGGGAGCCCACATGTCACGTAGACCGCCCGCCATGTTCGTCGCCGACTCGCTTGGCCTCGATTTTCTCAATTCGATCGCCACGCCGGTCGATACGCCCGTCGATTGGATCGACGATGGCGATGGGCTGATCGACTGGCTCGCTCAGGCGAGGCTCGTTGCAGTCGATGAGCTCGATGCGATGAAGGCGCGCGCCTTGCCTGGCGAGCTGGACAAGGTCGCGGACCAGGCCCGCGCCTTGCGCGAGTGGTTTCGCGGCTTTGTGGTTGAGCATGCAGGCCGGCCGCTCAGCGTGAAGGCGCTGCAGGAGCTCGGGCCGCTGAACAGCCTCCTGGCGCGCGACGACTCGTTCCGACAGATCGCGCGACGCCAGGGTGCGGGCGGGCTTGCGCTGCAAAGAATGCGGCACTGGCGATCGCCCGAATCCCTGCTCTTGCCGGTCGGCGAAGCGCTGGCGAAATTCGTCTGCGACGAGGACTTTTCACACGTGAAGGCGTGCGAGGGCCATAACTGCACGATGCTGTTCGCCGACCACACCCGCAGACGCGCGCGACGATGGTGCTCGATGGCGATCTGCGGCAACCGGGCCAAGCAGGCTGCGCACCGCAGCCGGCTCAAGAGCAGGCACTGACCGACGGCAGCGCTACCTGCGGCGCAGCCCAGGCTGGGCACGTTCGCCGAGGATCTGCGTCCGGCTCGGCGTGCGCATCGAGGCTGCTCATGGCTCAGCGGGATGCGACAATTTCCGTGGTTCCGTGCCCCAAATTCCACCCAATCGGTGGTCACTAAGCCCCAGGGGGAGGCTACGGCCTCCCGTGGTGGGACTGCTCGACTGATGCTTGATCCAAGGCGAATTTTCGTGCTGGCAGCGGTTGCGCTGCTCGCCTTGAGCACCGGCGCGGCCGTTGCCTCACCCCCCAAGTCAAAGCCCGCCGCGGTCGCACCCGTCGCTCCGCCGCCACCTCCGCCGGCCGAACCGCTGCCGCCGCCAAAAATCTACCTGTTCCGCGGCGCCATGGGGCCGATCTTCTCGACCGGCATGGACCGGCTCAGCGAGAAGCTGACCAAGGCCGGCTTCTCCGCCGACGTCTACGAATTCACCATCTGCCGATGGATCGGCGATCGCGCCATCACCAGCTACAAGGAGAGCCCGGCGCCGATCGTGCTGATCGGTCACTCCATGGGCGGGCTGTGCTCGATCGTCATCTCCGAGATGGCGGCCAAGGAGAACATCCCGATCAGCCTCGTCATCGCCATCGATCCCGCGCATGCGACCGGCGACGTGCCGCTCAATGTCGAGCGCTTCATCAACATCTTCCTGTCCGACAGCGTGCTCGGCGGCGGCGATGTCGTGGCCGTGCCCGGCTATCGCGGCCATTACGCGAGCTACGATCTCAAGGAGAACAGCCGCGTCTCGCATATCAACATCGAGAAGTCCGACGACATCCATCGCCAGATCGTCGAGATGGTGACGCAGCTGCCGCGTATCCCCGCGCAGCCCCATGCCGATGCCGTGCCGCTGCGCTATCTCGTGCCGGCGAACAGCTTGGTGGAATTGTGGGACTCCGGCATGCGGGTGCCGGTACGCCGCGGCGACACCATGGAGAGCATCGCCGCAGCCAATCGCGTGCCGCTGTGGTCGATCGCGCAGAGCAACTCGCTGGCAGAGAACGCACAGCTCACGCCCGGCCAGTCCATCGTCGTCCCGCGCCATCTGACGCCGCCGGAGCCGACGGCAGCGATGGCAGCGCCGCCGCCCGCGCCGGCGGGGCGGAAGTAGTTGTTCTTCGCCTCTCCCCGCAAGCGGGGAGAGGAGACGATCAAACATTCGACCCGTGGATCGCGTCGATGACAGCGTCGGTGACCTCCTTCGTCGTCGCCTTGCCGCCGACATCGGGCGTCAGCACGCCGGCTGCGCAGACGCGTTCGACGGCCGTCATCAGCCGCACCGCGGCGTCCTTCTCGCCGAGATGTTCGAGCATCTGCGCGCCGGTCCAGAAGGTCGCGACCGGGTTGGCGATGCCCTTGCCGGTGATGTCGAAGGCCGAGCCGTGGATCGGCTCGAACATCGAGGGGAAGCGGCGCTGCGGATCGATGTTGCCGGTCGGCGCGACGCCGAGGCTGCCCGCGAGCGCGCCGGCAAGGTCGGAGAGGATGTCGGCGTGCAGGTTGGTCGCCACGATGGTGTCGAGGCTCTTCGGATGCAGGGTCATGCGCACCGTCATGGCGTCGACCAGCATCTTGTCCCAGGTCACATCGGGGAATTCGCCGGCGACCTCGGCCGCGATCTCGTCCCACATCACCATGCCGTGGCGCTGCGCGTTCGACTTGGTCACGACGGTCAGGAACTTGCGCGGACGCGACTGCGCGAGCTGGAACGCGTAGCGCATGATCCGCGTCACGCCGACGCGGGTGAAGACCGCAACTTCCGTGCCGACTTCTTCGGGCAGGCCCTTGTGGGCGCGGCCGCCCATGCCGGCATATTCGCCTTCGGAGTTCTCGCGCACGATCACCCAGTCGAGATCGCCGATGCCGACATTGCGCAGCGGCGAGGCGACGCCCGGCAGGATCTTGGTCGGCCGCACATTGGCGTATTGGTCAAAGCCCTGGCAGATCGGCAGCCGCAGGCCCCACAGCGTGATGTGGTCGGGCACGTCGGGCGCGCCGACCGCGCCGAAATAGATCGCGTCGAACTTCTTCAGCTCCGTGAGGCCGTCGGCCGGCATCATCACGCCGTGCTTCTTGTAATAGTCCGAGCCCCAGTCGAAGGTCTTGACGTTGAAGGCAAGGTCGCCGCTGCGCTTGGCCAGCGCCTCCAGCACGCGGACACCGGCCGAGATGACCTCGGGGCCGATGCCATCGGCGGGAATTGCTGCGATCGAATGGGTGCGCATGAAAATGCTCCGTTTGAGAGATCAGTGGGATTGCGGGACGGGTTCGACGGGCGCGGTCTGCGCACGCGACAATAGCAGGGTGAGGACCGCGGAGAGAACGAGCAGGCCGGCGACGAAGTAAAGCCCGCCATTGAAGCTGCCGGTTTGGTCCTTGATCCAACCGATCATGGCAGGCCCGACGAAGCCGCCGAGATTGCCGATCGAGTTGATGGTGGCGATGCCGGCTGCGGCCGCGGGACCGGACAGGAACAGCGTCGGCATGCTCCAGAGCGGCGGTTTTGCCGAGGAGATGCCGATGTTGACGAGCGCAAGCGCAACCAGCACGGCGACGACGCCGGTCGCAAGGCCGGCATAGGCGAGCCCGGCCGCGGCGATCAGGCAGGCCCACACGACGTGCCAGGTGCGCTCGCCGGTGCGGTCCGAGTGTCGTGCCCACAGGATCATGGCGACCACCGCGGCGGTTGCCGGCAGTGCGTTGAGGAAGCCGACCTGAAGCGAGGACAGGCCGAACTGCTTGATGATCTGCGGCGCCCAGACGCCGAGCGTGTAGAGGCCGGCCGAGGTGCCGAAATAGATCAGCGCCAGCGCCAGAACACGCGGATCGGCAAGCCCGCGCCAGATGCTGTGGCTCGCGGTTGCGGCCTTGCTGGTGGTCTCCGCGTTCATAGTCTCAATCAGCCAGCGGCGCTCGTCATCGGCGAGCCATTTCGCTTTCTCGGGACGATCGGTGAGGAAGCCGAGCACGACGAAGCCGAGCAGCACGGCCGGCAGCGCCTCCAGCACGAACAGCCATTGCCAGCCCTTGAAGCCGAGCAGGCCGTCCATCTCCAGCAGCGCGCCTGATATCGGCGATCCCAGCACGGTGGAGAGCGGCGCTGCCGCCATGAACAGCGCGGTCACCGCGGCGCGCTGGCGCGCCGGGAACCAGTAGGAGAGGTAGAGGATGATGCCGGGAAAGAAGCCGGCTTCGGCGACGCCGAGCAGGAAGCGCAGCACGTAGAAGCCGGTCGGCCCTTGCACGAACGCCATTGCCGCCGAGACGAGGCCCCAGGTGATCATCACCCGCGCGATCCAGATCCGCGCGCCGATCTTGTGCAGGATGATGTTGGAGGGCACCTCGAACAGGAAATAGCCCCAGAAGAAGATGCCGGCGCCGAAGCCGTAGACCGCGGGCGACAGGCCGATGTCCTTGTTCATCGTCAGCGAGGCGAAGCCGATATTGACGCGGTCGATGAAGGCCACGAAGTAGAGCAGCATGATGAAGGGAACGATGCGCCAGGTGATCTTGCGCAGCACGCGCGTCTGAATCTCGCTCGCCACCCTGGCCTCCCCTCGAGTTCCGATTGTTGTTGTGCGGCGGGCCCGGAGGTCTACGCCGGCCATGAGCGTAGGCGGGGGGAGGAGGCATACTCAATCGGCACTGGTTTATACAAAAAAATGATATAATCCTCGCTAGGTGAAGCGCACGGGGCGAGGGGGGTCCGGGATGGAATTGCATCAGTTGCGATGCTTCGTGGCGGCGGCCGAGCAGCTGCATTTCGGCCATGCGGCGCAGCAGCTCCAGATGCTGCCGTCCGCGCTCGGGCGCCAGATCAGGCTGCTGGAAGAGGATCTGGGCACGCGGCTGTTCGCGCGGACCACGCGCGCGGTGTCGCTCACCGAGGACGGCGCCACGCTGTTGCGCGATGCCCGTGCCATCCTCGCCAAGGTCGAGGCGGTCGAGAATAACTTACGCAACCGCTCGCGTGCGGGGGCCGCGCGCCGGCTGCGGGTCGGCGCCATCGACAGCGCGGCGGCGGGATTGCTGCCGCCGCTGCTGCGCGATTTCCGCGACAGGCATCCTGACATCGCGGTGCAGCTCCTCGAGGACAAGACCGTCCGGCTGCTGCCCAAGATCCTGACCGGCGCGCTCGATCTCGCTTTCGTCCGCCCGCCTCACAGCGCGGACAAGCGGCTCGAATTCCGCGATCTGCTCCAGGAGACCGCCATCGTCGCGTTCCCGCAGCGCCACGCGCTCGCCGAGCGCAAGTCGATCACGCTGGCGCAGATCGCCGACGAGGCCATGCTGGTGCCGGACCGCCGCTCGCGGCCGCACAGCCATGACCTCACCATCAAACTGTTCGAGCAGGCCGGATTGACGCCGCGCATCGTGCAGGTCGCCGACGAGAAGCAGACCATCATCCAGCTGGTGGCAACGAAGCTCGGGGTCGCGATCGTGCCGCGCTGGACCACGCGAATGGCGGTGTCGGGCGTGCGCTTCGTGCCGCTCAGGCCGAAGCAGAGCGGCCCGGTCGGCCGGCTGCCGCTCGCCGCCGCCTGGTTGCGCGGCTCGCGCGATCCGGCCCGCGATGCCATGCTGGCGGTGCTCGAGGCGCGCCTGCGCAGCTATGCGCGCGAGGCCTGAGGGACTATGACATTGACGTGGATAGAAGGTGGAAGGTGATGACGGATCAGAAAGCTTCGCGCGAATTGCGGGTGGCCATCGCAGGCCTGGGCTCGATCGGCACCAAGATCGCGACCGCGCTCGATCAGGGCATCGAGGGGCTGACACTGTCCGCCGTCGCCGTGCGCGATCCCGCCAAGCATCAGGCATTCCTCAACGGCCTGCGTCGCGCGCCGCAGGTTTTGCCGATCGACCAGCTCGGTGAGGCCGCCGACATCGTGGTCGAGTGCGCACCGAGCAGCCAGCTGCGCGCGATCGTCGAGCCGGCAGTGAAGCGCGGCAAGGCCGCGGTCGTCGTCAGCGTCGGCGGGCTGCTCGACAATTTTGATCTGGTCGATCTTGCCCGTGCCAATGGCGGCCGCATCATCGTGCCGACCGGCGCGCTGATCGGGCTCGACGCCGTCAACGCCGCGGCCATCGGCACCATTCATTCGGTGAAGATGGTCACGCGCAAGCCGATCGACGGGCTGAAGGGCGCGCCCTTCATCGTCCAGAACAACAT
>NZ_JBFUES010000127.1:0-11689 GCF_056403875.1 Bradyrhizobium sp. P2_E8 | reverse complement strand
AACGCTGGGTAACGACGATGTCGAGCCTCAGCTCGATCAGCCCATCTGACGCTGCACATCGATGCGACTTACATCCTGGCGGCCGAAATGGCGCCGAGAGCTTCGCCTGACTGGGCGTGCTGCGGCGCGGCTTATCCGACTTCAAGATCGTGCATGATCGGTTTCAGTCCGTCGGGCGTGACTTCGAGGCTCGCAAGCGTGATCGGTAGCCTAAAGCGTCGGCGCCCGGCACTGCCGGGATTCACGTAGAGTAAGCCGTCGACGTTAGCGATCTTCGGCACGTGGGAGTGGCCGGAAACAATGACATCAATGCCCTGAGCGAAGGGGTTCTGGCCTACGCAGCGTTGCAGCTTAACCACAAGCCGTTCCAGCTCAGCGCTCCGGGACGATCGGCTGCTGCTGGCTGGACAAACCATCTGAAGATTAGCACTGCCCAGCCTGTCCAATCACTTGCGATACTGCTCGTCGCTCACCTTTTCCATCCAGGTCACCGGACTTCCGTTGAGGGATTCCTGGATTGCGATATGGCTCATCGCCGTTGTCGGCGAAGCGCCGTGCCAGTGCTTCAGGCCGGGCGGAAACCAAACCACGTCGCCGGGGCGCACTTCTTCGATAGGTCCTGCGTCCCTCTGCACCCATCCAAAGCCGGAGGTGATGATCAGTGTCTGGCCGAGCGGATGCGTGTGCCACGCCGTGCGAGCGCCCGGCTCGAACGTCACATGAGCGCCGCCCACCCGCGCAGGGTCGGGCGCCTGGAAAAGCGGATCCACACGCACCGCTCCGGTAAACCACTCAGCCGACCCCTTGGTGGAGGGCCGCGATCCGCTTCGCTTGATGTCGATGTCCATGTCCTCATTCCTCTGCTTCGCGATCGACAGCTCCGCACCGACTCTCCTTGCGGCGAGCGCGGCGAGGCCTGCAGCCGTAGCCTCTATGATGCCGCGGCGCGATGCGCTCGGAATCATGCATTGTGGTCGCTTCGGAGGAAGCCTCCGCAGTGCCCTGTCAAGAGACCTCCGGTAACCTGTCGAGGTGTTTGTCCAAAGTGATGGGATAATTGCGCACGCGGACGCCCGTCGCATTGTAGACGGCATTGGCGACGGCCGCCGCGACCCCGCATATGCCGAGCTCGGCCACGCCCTTCGCCTTCATCGGCGAGACCTTGTCGTCGGCCTCTTCGAGGAAGATYACTTCCTGATGTGGAATGTCGGCATGGACGGGCACCTCATAGCCGGCAAGGTCGTGATTGACGAAGAAACCGCGTCGCTTGTCGACCGCGAGCTCCTCCATCAGCGCGGCTCCCGCGCCCATCGTCATGGCTCCGATTACCTGGCTCCGCGCGGTCGTGGGATTAAGGATACGGCCGGCCGCGCACACGGCCAGCATGCGGCGGATCCGGACCTCACCGGTGAAGCTGTCAACGGCAGCTTCCACGAAGTGGGCTCCGAATGTGGATTGTTGGTAGCTCTTGTCCAGACCTCCCCATTCCATCTTGTCCTCGGCGACGAGTTCGCCTTCGCCGACGGCGTCGGCAAGCTTCGCGGAACGGTTTCCACTCATCACCTGGCCGTCCGAAAACGTCGCCTCCGCCGAGTTGAAGCCGAGTCGCTGCGCAACTGCTTCCCGAAGCTTTACGCAGGCTGCGTAGACGCCTGATGTCGAACAGTTCGCTCCAAACTGCCCTCCGGACCCGGACGAGACGGGGAAGGCGGAATCGCCCAAGCGAACCACGACCCTTCCGATGTCGACGCCCATCATCTCGGCGGCGGTCTGTGCGATGACCGTATAGCTGCCGGTGCCGATGTCGGTCATATCGGTTTCGACGATGACGAGCCCATCTCTCCCCAGCCTGACGCGCGCGCCCGAAGGAACCAGCAGATTGTTTCGGAAGGCGGCCGCGGTGCCCAGGCCGACGAGCCATTGTCCGTCCCGCACGGCGCCCGGAGTCGCGCTCCGGCGCGTCCAACCGAAACGTTCGGCACCCTCGCGCAAACAACGCACCAGGTTGCGCTGGGAGAAAGGACGGTCCGGCTTCTCGGGGTCGACCTGGGTGTCGTTGCGCACGCGCAGCTCGACCGGATCCAGGCTCAGCCTCTCGGCCAGTTCGTCCATCGCGATCTCGAGCGCCATCATGCCAGGGGCCTCGCCGGGGGCGCGCATCGCGTTCCCTTCCGGCRGGTCCATGACGGCGAGCCGCATCGAAGTGAGACGATTAGGGCCGGCATACAGCAGTCTCGTTTGATTGGTCGCCGTCTCCGGCTGACCGTCGGGGAGATCGCCGGAGCCGCTTTCGTGCGCGATGGCAATGATGCGCCCATCCGCGCCCGCCCCGATCCGGATGCGCTGCCGGGTAGCGGGGCGGTGGGTCGTATTGTTCGGAATGAACGGCCGGGGTAATGCGACTTTGACCGGCCGGCCGGCCGCCTTCGCCCCCAGCGCGGCCATCACCACGTCGGAGCGCAAGAACAGCTTGCAGCCGAAGCCGCCCCCGATGTAGGGCGATACGAAGCGGACGTTCTCCTTAGGAACACCGAGCGTGGTTGCGAGATCCGTCCTGCCCCAGTCTATCATCTGGTTGGACGTCCACACCGTCAGCTTGTCGCCGTTCCAGGCTGCGATCGAAGCATGAGGCTCCATCATCGAGTGGCTCTGGTCGGGGGTCGTGTAGAGCTCGTCGAGCTTCACCGGTGCCTGAGCGAAGGCCTGTTCGAAGTCCCCGGTACGACTTTCGGGAGGCGCATCCTTTTCGGGACTGTTGGGGTCCTTTGCAAGAGGAGCAGTTTTCAGCGCCTCCTCGAGATCGAACCTGCCATCGGCGGGCGCGTATTCGACGCGTATCAGCGCGGCCGCGGCCGTCGCCTCCTCGAAGGTCTCCGCTACGACCACCGCGATTGCCTGGTGATAGTGATCGATCTCAGGGCCGCCGAGCAGTTTGGCCGTGTTGAATTTGCCCTTGCCGAGCTTGCCGGCGTTCTCGGGGGTCACGACCGCCAGAACCCCAGGCGCGCGCTCCGCCTCCGCGAGATTCATGCTGGCGATGCGGCCCTTGCCGATCGCGGACCCGACGATGGCCCCGTAGGCCGGATTGGTCACAACGTCGTGGTGCTCATAGGCGTACGGCGCCCTTCCCGTCGTCTTCAAGGGGCCGTCGATGCGGGGATGTGCTCGCCCCACCACCTGCATGCGGTCGATGGGGTTGGCTTCGGCGGGTTTGTCGAATTTCATTGCTGCCTCGCATCGTTCAGAGCGGCGGCAACCGTCCGCTCGACCAGGGGTATCTTGAACGCGTTATCGGTTGTCGGCCTCGCGTCGGCGAGCAACCGCGCAGAGAAGGACTTGGCACCTTTGGGCAGATCGACTTCGGCGTCTTCGACCCGCCACGGCTTGTGGGCCACGCCGCCGACGGCCACCCGTCCGGACCCGTCCCGCTGCACGACGGCCGCGACGGATACCAGCGCGAACGCGTAGGAAGCCCGATCTCTGACCTTTCTGTAGACATGGGTGCCGCCGACCGGCCGCGGCAGCGTCACGGCCGTGATCAATTCGCCGGCGGCCAACGTCGTTTCGATGTGCGGGGTGTTGCCCGGCAGGCGGTGGAATTCGGCGATCGGGATTTTGCGCGTTCGACCCATGTCGTCGACGGTCTCCACCTCAGCGTCAAGCGCGCGCATGGCGACCGCCATATCCGAGGGGTTGGTCGCAATGCACGATTCGCTGGTTCCGATCACGCCCAATTGTCGGCTGATGCCCTCGATCGCTGCGCAGCCGGTGCCGGGGCTTCGTTTGTTGCAGGGCTGATTGATATCGTAGAAGTAGGGACAGCGCGTGCGCTGGAGCAGATTTCCGGCCGTCGTCGCCTTATTGCGGAGCTGGCCGGAGGCGCCGGCGAGGAGCGCACGGCTGAGCACCCCGTAATCCTTCCGGACGCGCATGTCGGCGGCAAGCGAAGTGTTTCTGACCAACGCGCCGATGCGGAGTCCTCCGTCCTGGGTATTCTCGATCTTGTCGAGGCCGAGCCCGTTGACGTCGATGAGATGTCGCGGCGTCTCGATCTCGAGTTTCATCAGGTCGAGGAGGTTGGTGCCGCCGGCGATGAATTTCGCGCCTGGCGTTTCCTTCGCCTTGGCCGCGGCTTCTTGGGCCGATGCGGCGCGTTCGTAAGTGAATTCCTTCATGTGCTGCTCCCCGCAACCTCGGCGATGGCCTCGGCGATGTTGGAGTAAGCGCCGCAGCGGCAGATGTTGCCGCTCATGCGTTCGCGCAGTTCGGCGTTCGTCAGTTCAGGAGGAGCGGTCAGGTCAGGGCTGACATGGCTCGGGATTCCCGCCTTGATCTCGTCGAGCACCGCTACCGCCGAGCAGATCTGGCCGGGCGTGCAATAACCACACTGATAGCCATCATGTTTGACGAAGGCAGCCTGCATGGGATGAAGCTGCTCAGGCTGGCCCAATCCCTCGATCGTGGTGATCCTGTCGCCTTCGTGCATGACGGCGAGCGTGAGACAAGAATTGATGCGCGTTCCATTCACGATCACCGTGCAGGCGCCGCACTGACCGTGGTCGCATCCCTTCTTGGTGCCGGTCAGGCTGAGATTCTCCCGCAGGGCATCGAGAAGCGTCGTGCGGTTGTCGACTTGAAGGCTGCGCGGCTTTCCGTTCACCTCGAACGATACGCCGGTCGGACGCTGCGAGGGCTTTTGACTCGAGGGTTGCGATTGCGCCTGTGCGCCGGGGACGACGCCGACCATCGCCGTCGCAGTGCCGGCAGCCAGAAGGCGCCGCCTCGATACTTCCAGTTTGACCGGTTTTGGCATGTCGTCTCCTAGATTTCCGCCGATCTGGGGCATGTTCCGACGTTAATTCCCATGTCGGGCCGGGGTTCGAATGCGCTGCGTTTGATGAAACGATGAGCCGTTCTCACCCATGGAACTTCGTCGTCCGAGATATCCCCGGGCATCCTCATTCGGCTCCTTCCGGAGCTGTCGGACAACAGCCACAAAGCTACAAGCGCAGCGCAGAGCACCGTGCCAGCACTGGCGAGAAACACGGAGTTCAGCCTCGCGTCGGCCGCGATCAGGCCGAGCGCAGGACTCGCGAGTCCTTGAGCGAGATCCAGGAACGCCGTGTAGGCTCCCATGGCAAGGCCACGGCTCTGCGCCGGCACCCGGCATACCGCCTCCACACCGAAGCCGGGATAAACCAGCGAGAAGCCGAAGCCGGTGAGCGCGGCGCCGGCGAGCGCCATCTCCGGACGGACTGCCAACCAGATCAGCGCCTGGCCGCCCGCTTCAACCACCGCGAAGATCAGCGCGACTTTCGCGCCGCCGATCGCGTCGGCCAGATGGCTCAGGAATATCCGCGCCAGAATGAAAGCGAGGGCATAGGACGTATAGGCCAGCCAACCGTTGGCCCAACCTTGACGCGCGAACAGCAACGCGACGAACGTCGTCACTGCGCCGAAGCCTACGCTGCCCAGTGCAGAGCCCAATCCCGGCACCCAGACGGCCCCGAGAACTTCGGCGAAAGAAAAGCGGGCATGGACAGCCGGCGCAACCGTCCGGAGCGGAGCTACGATCAGCAGGGTCAGCAGCGGCGCTGCGGCCGTAGCCGCGCCGATCGCGACAAACCCGTGAGAGGCGTAGAGTGCAGCGCCGGCCGGCGCCCCGATCGCGAAGGCCGCGAACATCGCTGACCCCACCCAAGCGATGACCTTGCCCGTGCTGCGGGAATCCGCGAGCGCCAGTCCCCAGCTCACGGCAGCCGTGATGATGAAGCTTTCGGCGCCGCCGAGCAGCCCTCGTCCCAGCAGAAGGATCGCCACCGAGATCAGAGGGATCTCGGTAAAGCCGAGCGAAAGCAGGTAAAGCACGCCGGAAGCCGCAGCCGCCAGCAGGCCGACGACCACACCTCGCTTTGCGCCCCGGCCGTCGGAGAAGTTGCCCGCCCACGGTCGCGAGACTAGAGAAGCGGCGAACTGGCTGCCGGCGACGAGCCCGACCACGAAGGTGCTTTGGCCCAACCCATCGTGCACATGGAGCGGAAGGACGGGCATCGCGACGCCGATGACGAGAAAGGCGACGAAAACCACCGCCATGATCGGCCAAAGGATGGTCGCGAGGCTTTGCGCCGCAGCGGACTCTGGCATCACTGTATCCGACATCGCGGCCTTACACCGTGAGCATCGTCTTGATCGCTCGCCGTTCGTCCATCGCGCGATATCCTTCCGCGACTTCGCAAGCGGCACCGAGAGATCGAACACTTTCCCGGGCTTGATTCTGCCGTTGAGAACGCGGTCCATCAGATCAGGCAGGAAGCGACGGACTGGGGCCGGGCCACCGAGCATGCGCCGCTGCGCGAAGAACATCGCCTGCCCGTCGAAGGTGACGCCATGAGGCACTCCGACATAGCCGATCGATCCACCAGGACGGACGGAATCGATCGCCTTCGTCATGGATTCCTGCGTACCGACGCACTCCAGGACGGAGTCCGCACCGACCCCGGCCATGAGCTCTTTTACGCGCTCTATCCCCGCGGCCCCCCGTTCGGCCACGATGTCGGTCGCGCCGAAGTCTCGCGCCAGCTCCTGCCGGCTCTTATGCCGGCTCGTCGCGATGATACGTTCCGCGCCCATTTCCTTCGCGGCCAAGACGCCCATCAGTCCCACCGCTCCGTCGCCGACGACGGCTACCGTGGACCCTCGTTGCACATTGGCGGCATCGGCGGCGTACCACCCCGTGCCGAGCACGTCGGAGGTCGCCAGCAGGTGCGGAACGAGATCATCACCAGGCAGTTCGGCGGTGGCGACCAGCGTCCCATCGGCCAGCGGCACGCGCGCGTATGGCGCCTGCGCCCCCGTCATGAATTCGCGCTGCACGCAGGACGACTGAAAGCCGAACTTGCAGTGCGGGCAGGTGTTATCCGAAAGGCAGAACGAGCCGACGACGAATTGACCAGGCCGGACAGCCCTGACCTCGCTGCCGACCTCCACGACGACGCCGCAATATTCGTGACCCATATGGGCCGGCGCGTCAGTCGGTTGCAGCCCGCGATACGGCCACAGATCCGACCCGCAGATGCAGGTGGCCGACAATTTGATGATGGCGTCGGTCGGTTTGACGATCTTGGGATCCTCGACCCGATCGATACGAACGTCGCGGGGACCGTACATCACGGTTGCAAACACGGCTGTTCTCCTCTCAAGCAGATGGAAGCTGTTCGATGCGCAGCGAGAACTTGCCGCGCTTGAGTAGCGGTCGCGGACCGTCGTCGAGCCGGCCGAGTCGGATCAAGCCGCTCGAATGTTTGTAGCCGCCATGAAAGAAGGCGGGGTTGCCCCACGGTGCGTAGTAACAGAGATCGCCCGGGGCCTCGTTCGAGAAGGGACCGCCTCTTTCTTCCGTAAGCCTGCGCGGCAGGTAGGCGATTTTCTCGTTGGTCGAATAGTCCTCGATACCGAGATCCAAAGGCAACATCGCCGCGAATTCGCGGGCGGACGGATTGTCCTTCAGCGTTACCCTGAATGTCTGATCCGCGAAACTGCAACGGATACGCATGGTCGCCGTTCCTCCGGTTTGTGCCTCAACAGCCGTCGTTTCGGCGAACGCGGCCTGCGGCATTAGATCGGTCGAGATCATCGCGAATACGAGCCGCCGGCGAGACAGTCCATTCTCAGTAGTCGGCTTCATGGATTACGCCTCCACTGAGCAGCTGGCGCGGGCATCGAGAACAGCCAGCAACGCCGAAGCTCCAAGCAGTCCCGCGCTCGCGAGGAATGTCGTTCGATAGCCCGCAGCGTCGAACAGGATCCCGCCGCCAGCGGCGCCGAGTGTGATCGCAAGTTGGACGACCGCCACCAACAGGCCCCCCGCAGATTCCGCGTCGTCGGGAAATCGGCGCGCGACCCACGTCCACCAGGCGGCCGGCGCACCGGTTCCGATCATGCCCCAGAGGGTCAGCAGAGCCGTCGTCGGCCCGGCGAAGCTCCCCAGCGCCACCAGGCCGCAGGCGATCGCAGCGAGAGCCAAGGGAGCCAAGATGAGGGGCGTCGAAAGACTGCGCGCCGCCATGCGCCCGATCAGCCAGGTGCCGATCACGCCGGCGATGCCCATGACGAGCAGCACCCCGGAGAGCGCGGAAACATCGAGACGCGTGACGGTTTCGAGAAAGGGCCGCAGGTATGTGAACAGGGCGAACTGTCCGGCGAACAGCAGCGCGACCGCGACCATGCCCAGGCGGGCGTTCGGACGGCGCAGGACGCCCAGCGCACTGCGTTGCTCCTTGGCCGCCTCGGACGGCATCGATGGCAGGGTCAGCCACTGCCAGACGAAGGTGACGACGGCGAGCGGAACCACGAGGAAGAACGCGCCGCGCCATCCGATGTACTGACCGAGAAAGCTGCCAAGGGGCGCGGCGACGGTGGTCGCGACCGCGTTGCCGCCGTTGAGCATCGCAAGCGCGCGCGGCACCTGCCTCTCCGGAACGAGCCGCATGACGGTCGCGGCGGACATCGACCAGAAACCGCCGATCACCACCCCGAGCAGGGCGCGCCCCGCCATGAGCATCGCGAAGTTGGGCGCGAACGCGACCAAGAGACCTGACGCCAGCATGAGGGCGGTCAACGAGAGCAGCAGCGTCCGACGATCGATGCCGCGGGTCATCGTGGAGATRGAGAGGCTGGTCAGCACCGCGAACAGGCCGGACACCGAGATCGYCTGCCCGGCCGCGCCCTCGGTGAGATGGAGGTCGGATGCGATCGGGGTCAGGATGCTGACGGGCATGAACTCGGAGGCGATCAGCGTCGAGACGCACAGCGCCAGCGCGAGTACGGCCCCCCATCCCGTCCGATCCGAACTCTGCCCCCGTGCCGAGATCTCGGGGCTGCCGAGGATAGCTTGTTCGGTCACTTGCTCGCTCCGTGCGATGATCTGTGCACGGAACATAGGCCGCGAGGCGGCCGGGGATTATCCCGAACCTATGCGATGAAGCGTTGAGTTGCGCTCATCGATCAGCCGGACCCATATGGCCCGAGCGGCTGCATCTCTCGGATCAGGTCGATCAATAGGCGCAGGCCCGTCGGCAGTTGGCGACGGCCCGGGTAATAGATGTGGAACCCGGGTCCCATCGGTGCCCAGTCGTCAAGGACGCTGCGCAGCACTCCCCGCGAAATCAGTGGGGCCGCACACGGCTGCGGGAGGTAGGCCACCGCAGCCCCTGCCTGGACAAGGGCGAGCGCGAACTGAGTCTCGTCGATCGTGATCGCGCCCGGCACATCAACGGCGACCTCTTCGCCGTCTTTCTCGAATTCCCAGTGGTAGATGCTGTCGTCGCCCAGGCGGATACGGAGACATCTATGTGCGTGCAGGTCGCTCGGGTGCGAGGGGACGCCATGCCGATCGAAATAGGCTGGCGAGCCGACCACGACCCAGCGGATATCGCCCGATAGCCGCTGCGCGACCATGTCCTCCGGCACCGTGCCGCCGTAGCGAATTCCGGCATCTGCGCCCTGAGCGACCACATCGATCAGGTGATTTGAGACGGCGACATCGATCTCGATGCCGGGATAGCGCTCGACGAACACCGGGAGGACCGGAGCCAGCAGCAACGAGCTCGCGTGCTCAAGCACGTTGAGTCGAATCCGGCCCGTGGGCTCGTCCCGATAGCGGTTAAGCGCTTCTATTGCCGTCCCGATTGCATCGAACGGGGCGGCCAGCGCCGCCTGCAACTCCTCTCCGGCGGAGGTGAGGGTGACGCTCCGGCTCGTCCGATTGAACAGCCGCACGCCCAGCCGCGCCTCCAGCGCCTTGAGCGAATGGCTCAGCGCCGAGGCGCTCACGCCGAGCTCGAGGCCGGCCCGGCGAAAGCTGCGATGCTTCGCGAGCGCCAGGAAATAGGCAAAATCGGCGAAATCGGTGCGGTTGATACGCATGTTTCGGACTCTGTCCCTTGCGCGGTCATGGTGCAACGATGATGAGTCAAACTCAACGATGTCCGCACAGGTCCAAGCTTGGCTAAAGCGAGACGGATGGAAGATCGTGCTCTGCGGGTTCGCGTTCGACGAGACCCGCCCGCTCGCATGCTTCGCCGGCATCTGGACGAGCTGGACGTCGGTTCGGAAGGTCGAGGAAGGCGAGACCACCCACGACCCTCTACGCGTTCCTGACGACGGACCCCAACGCTGAAATGGGCGCCATCCACCCGAAGGCGATGCCGGTGATCCTGACGACGCCGGAAGAGGTCGAGACCTGGATGACGGCGTCTCCAAATGAAGCCCTGAAGCTGCAGCGGCCCCTACCGGACGGCGCGCTCCGGATCGTCGCCCGCGGCGTCAAGGAAGACCGGGCGCCGACCACGTAGGTTTCTGCACAGCCCGGCGGAACACGTGGACAAGCCCGAGCCTCTGCATTTCGGAATCCCTGACCCGTGCTAACCGCCCGGAACGAGGCGGCGGCCCCAAGGATTCGTCACGGCAGGAGCGATCTCGATGCTGATGACCAAGGAAAGACGTCCCGCGATCCGGACGTTGCGCGGCTGGGCCATCTCGGTGCTGCAGGAGGCCGGCGCCATCCGCGAATGCGAGGAGCACGGCTGGATGCAGGACCGCGCCGACCCGCACGCTCGCGAGCGGGCCTTGGACATCGCACGGGGGGAGCCGCCGGCCAATCGATCTCCGCAGGAAGCGATGGTGGAAATCCGGAATGTCCTGGAGACGATCGGCGACACCTGCCCCGAGTGCCGGCCCGACGACTAAAAGGGATGGCTGCTTTTCCTTGACTCTGATCAATGGTGTCTTCCGACGTTTCCTCATGGTCCGCTCATGAAGAGACTCGTTCAACCTCCCCCCAACGGCGGAAAAAAGGCCGAGACGAAGCCGTCGCGCACGGAGGAGGCCCGCCGCGTTGTCGAGGAGTACGTGAAAGATCTGCTCGAGCTCATCAAGCGGCTTCGCGGCCACCTTCATTGAGGCGTTCGCCGTCAACTCCGATTGGCATATCAGTCCAGCCGTCGTGAGTTGAAGGCGCCGGATGGTGTCGCGCGAAGGCATGTCCAAGGGAGCTTATCGGGGTCCCAAGGCTCGGCGGCCTATCGGGTACGCCCGCCGATTAGCGGCAGACCCACGCCCCGTTGACCAGCACGCGATGACATGCGCCGACGGCGCCAACCGTCGCTGCTCCCACGGCTGCTCCTCCCACGACCGCCCGACGCGTCGTACGGCGAGCCACGCCGGCATAGCTCATCGGCGTCAGAGGACGACCGACCCGGGCCTGCGCGCTGCTTACGGACAATGAGAGACCGTCGGTTTCTGTCCAGCCGATTGAAACGGAAACTCCGCAGATGACGACGGCGGCGATCAAGAATGCTCGTTTCATGGCGATCTCCCTTGGTTACAGATGTAGAACTCTGCCTTCCTCAGATGGAGGCATGCTCGACCGGGGAAGGCCCGCTGGTCGAGCATGTCGTTTCCTTGAATAGAACGCCTTCCAGGAAGCCTTGCACGCGGGCCCGTATCTCGACCCTGTTGACGGCGTCGACCCGCCCGACGAAGTCGAGCGTCTTCTCGATGTGCCTGTGCTGGGCTTTGATGATGCCGACCGGAATGGCGGCAGGTTGTTGTTGCGCGACGGCCGTCGCAGCAAGTCCGCAGAACGCAAAGATCGCGCAAATCGCGGTTCGCATCGCAGCCTCCTTGGGAC
>NZ_JBFUES010000126.1:0-11723 GCF_056403875.1 Bradyrhizobium sp. P2_E8 | reverse complement strand
ACCCGCAGGACAAGCGCGCGCTGCCGAATGCCAGCTTCCGCGGTTTCGCCCGCTGCGGCACCGACAAGGACGGCAATTATGCCTTCGACAGCGTCAAGCCGGGCGTGGTGCCCGATCCCGACGGCAAGCCACAGGCGCCGCATATCCTCCTTGCGGTGTTCGGCCGCGGCATGCTGCGGCATCTCTATACTCGGATCTATTTCAGCGACGAGGCCGGCAACGCCGCCGATCCCGTGCTGGCGCTGGTGCCCGCCGATCGCCGCGCCACGCTGATCGCGACGCGCGAGGCCGGCAAGGCCGTCTATCGCCTCGACCTGCGTTTGCAGGGCGACGACGAGACGGTGTTCTTCGACGTGTGAGGCAACGCGTGCCGGGAGGCCTGCTCCGCCGGCGCGCGTTTCTCATTCCACGCATCAAGGCGGGCGCTGCGTTGCATCGGGCCTGAAATCACTCTCTTCCAGGTTTGTGTGTCAGCCTCGCTGACTCAAAAACCGATGATTGATGCCCAATCCCCGTAGTTGTGCGGAGCGCGCGCGATACAATTCTGGCGCGAAGCAAGCCCGTATTTACCGTATTCGTCTAGGGTCGCTGCGGTTTCGACGCATGCCCTGGATTGTTTCATGAAAATTCGTCTGTCGCTTTCCTCCGCGATCATTGCTTTCGGCATCGTTCTGGCCATCGGTTTCACGGCCGTGGTCTCCACCAGCCTCTACGCCTTGAAGGAGCTCAAGGTCGGCGGGCCGCTCTATTCCGACATCAAGCTCGGCAACGACCTCATCGCCGACATCCTGCCGCCCCCGGAATATGTCATCGAGGCCTATCTCGAGGCGACCCTCGCCATGCGCGAGCCGGACCAGCTGGCGGCCCATGGCGAGCGCCTGGTCCAGCTCCGCAAGGATTACGACGAGCGCAAGGCATTCTGGATCGCTTCCAGCCTCTCGGCCGACCTGAAGACGGCACTGGTGTCGAAGTCCGATGCCGAGGTGCAGAAGTTCTGGAAGCTCCTGTCGGACCAGCTTCTGCCGGCCCTCAAGGCCAAGGACATGGCTGCCGCCGAACGCGCCTACGCGCAGCTCAAGGACGCCTACACCGCGCATCGCGCCGTCATCGACAGCATCGTCGAGAGCGCCAACAAGCAGAATGCCGACATGGAGAAGCTGGCCGCGGAGCGCGAGAGCTCGATCCTCTACATCCTCCTCGGCGTGACCGCCGCCGTCCTGGCCTTCATAGCCGCCGGGCTGCTCGGCGTTGCCCTCGGCGTGGTGCGCCCGATCGTGCGCATGACGGATACGATGCAAAAGCTCGCGACCGGCGATATCGCCGCCGACATTCCGTTTGCCCACCGTCAGGACGAGGTCGGCTCGATGGCGGGCGCGCTTCTGGTGTTCAAGCAGGCCGCGATCGAGAATACGCGGCTGCGCGAGGAGCAGTTGCAGAAGGAGCAGGAGGCCGCGCGCGCCAAGCGCGGCGCCCTGCACCAGATGGCCGAGACCGTCGAGCGCGAGACCGGGCGCTCGGTCGACACCGCGAGTGCGGCGAGCCAGGGCGTCGAGCGGGTCGTCTCCAGCCTGTCCGAGATCGCGCGATCGCTGTCCTCGGAGTCGCAGGCGGTGGCCGCTGCCTCCACCCAGGCACTCGGCAGCTCCCAGACCGTTTCGGCCGCGGCCGAAGAACTGAGCGCTTCGATCCGCGAGATCGCGGGCCAGGTCGCGCGGACCAGCACGGTCACCAGATCGGCCGTTGCCGGCCGCGAGCAGGCGCGTTCGACCATTCAGGCGCTGGCGGGATCGGTGAAGAAGATTGCCGAGGTCTCCGACCTCATCGGCGGCATCGCCGGCCAGACCAACCTGCTGGCGCTCAACGCCACGATCGAGGCGGCGCGTGCCGGCGAGGCCGGCCGCGGCTTCGCGGTGGTCGCCGCCGAAGTGAAATCCCTGTCCGACCAGACCGCCAAGTCCACCGAGGAGATCGGGCGGCTGATTGCCGCGATCCAGGCCTCGACGCAGGCCGCGGTCGATGCCGTCGAGACGATGGGGGGCCACATCGTCGAGATCGACGGTGTGGCAACCTCGGTTGCCGCCGCGATGGAACAGCAGGACGCCGCGACGCGGGAGATCGCGCGGTCGATTTCCGAATCGGCGTCCGCCGCGAAGGAGGTCTCGGCCAAGATCGGCAATGTCAGCCGCGACGCCGCCTCCGTGAACGAGCGCGCCGGGGAGGTCAGGCAGGCGATCGCCGGCATGGCGTCCAATCTCGAACAGCTGCGGTCGGTCGTGGTCCGGACCGTGCGCGATTCGACGGCTGCGGCCTGAAGCCGGGCGCCGGGTCCCCCGCTGGTGCCCGGGGTTGTGATCGTGCAGGATGGCGCGGGGCAGGGGCATCGTGGCTATGACACATCCACAACTGCCGGCGGTCGTTGAGCCCGCCCAACTGACGGTCGCGCTACGCAGGGGCGGCGTGCTGGACGCTGGCGCCGTCCGCGAGGTGAAGGTGCTGCATCAGCGTGACACCGTCGTGTCACACATCATCCGCCTTGGCCTGCGCTATGTCGGAGAATCCGCCGGTGCCCCGCAATCGCTGATCCTGAAGACGGCCAATTCCGCATTCGCGCAGACGCTGGCAAATGGCGGCAGGCACGAAGTGGCCTTCTACACCCGGCTCGCACCGAAAATGCCGCCGGGACTCGTGCCCCGCTGCTTCGACGGACATTTCGACGAGGACAGCCTCACTTGGCATCTTCTGCTCGAGGACCTCACCGACAGCCACGAAATCGCGACGGCCTGGCCGCTGCCGCCATCGCGCGATCAGGCGGTTGCGATCGTTACAACCCTCGCACGCTGGCACGCGGCGTGGTGGGACCATCCCGGACTTGGCGACACCGCCGGCACCTGGGCGAGCACGGAGGACAGCGCGCAACACATGGAGACGTTTGCGGGCCATTATGACCGCTTCGCCGACCTGCTCGGGGATCGCCTCAGCGAGGAGCGGCGCATCCTCTATCGTCGTCTCATCGATCAGTCGGACCGGCTGTCCCGGCGCTACCATTCACGCCGGCACCTCAGCATCACCCATGGCGACGCCCATATCTGGAATTTCATGCTGCCGCGCGCCGGCGTCGCAGACACCGTGCGCATCTTCGATTTCGATCTGTGGAGTATCAACGTTCCGACCAACGACCTCGCCTATATGATGGCGATGCAATGGTATCCGGAACGCCGGCAGGCGCTCGAACGCTCGCTGCTCAATCTCTACCACGACACGCTGATCGAGAGCGGCATCACCGGCTACACGCGCGGTGCGCTCGATCGCGACTATCGATGGTCGGTGCTCTGGCACATCACCCGGCCGGTCTGGCAGTGGAGCATCAACATCCCGCCGTTGATCTGGTGGAATAATCTGGAGCGGGTGATGATCGCGGTCGAGGATTTGGGCTGCGAGGAATTGTTGGGGTAGGCGACGGAGCGGCAATGGGACGCGACGACCGCCCGACATTCGCCGCGTCGTCCCGGCGTAGGCCGGGACCCATAACCCCAGGGAGCGGTTGTGGAGCGGGCTGGCAACTCCGAGTCTTCGCCGAACWCAATCCTGTGGCTATGGGTCCCGGCCTTCGCCGGGACGACGGCGGAGATTGTGGGTCGCGTGTGCCCCTACTCCATCACCGCATGTTCCGGCCCCGCGGCCTGCTTGCGCAGCGTGGCCTTGGTCGAGCCGATCAACAAAGCGAGCGGGATGGTGCAGAGGATGAAGACCATCACCAGCATATAGTCGTGCGCGAAGGCGATGATCTGCGCCTGCACGCTGACCATCCTGTCGGCCATGGCGCGGCCGGCATCGGTGGAGAGGTTGATGAGGCCGCTGACGTCGGGCATCTGGAGCGCGTGGTTGAACGGGTTGATGTGCTCGGAGAGGATCGCATAGGTCCGGCGCGTTCCCTGCGTCAGCTGGGCGATGACGACGGAAATGCCGACCGAACTCGCGACGTTCCGCATCAGGGTCAGCATCGCGGTACCGTCGGTACGCAGCTCGTTCGACAGCGTCAGGAACGCAACGGTCGAGAGCGGCACGAAGACGAGGCCGAAGCCAAAGCCCTGGATGACGCTGACGGTCACGATCTCCGGCACCTGGGTCAGGTCGGTCCAGCCGGTCATCTGGTAGAGCGAGCCCGCGGTCAGCGTCAGGCCTGAGATGATCAGGGTGCGCGCCTCGAAATAGCGCATCATGCGGCCGACCAGCATCATGGCGAAGAAAGTGCCGAAGCCGCGGCTCGCCAGCAGCAGGCCGGCGGTGATGATGGGGTAGCCGATCACGTTCTGCATGTAGGGCGAGGCCAGCGCCATGGTCGAGAACAGCACCAGCCCCATCACCACCATGAACATGCAGCCGGTGACGAAATTGCGATCCTTGAACAGCGCGAAGCGGATGAACGGCGTCGCGGTCGTGAAGGAGTGCGCGACGAAGAAGTAGAACGCGACGGCGGAGACGATGAACTCCGCGACGATCTCGTTGGATTCGAGCCAGCCCAGTTGCTCGCCGCGGTCGAGCGCGAGCTGAAGCGAGCCGATCGCGACCGCCAGCGCGGCGAAGCCGAACCAGTCGAATTTGAGGCTGATATCCTTCCTGGTCTCGTCCATGAAGACGATCAGCCCGAGCACGGTAATGGCGCCGAACGGCAGATTGACGAAGAACACCCAGTGCCAGGAATAGGTCTCGGTGAGCCAGGCCCCTAGCGAGGGCCCCATGATCGGGCCCATCATCACGCCCATGCCCCAGATCGACATCGCCTTGGCGCGTTCCTGGAGCGTGTAATAGTCGAGCATCACCGACTGCGACAGCGGCACCAGCGCCGCGCCGAATACGCCCTGCAGCAGGCGGAACAGCACCATCTGGTTGATGTCCTGCGCGAGGCCGCACAGCACCGAGGCCATGGTGAAGCCGGCCGAGCAGATGATGAAGATGCGCTTGCGGCCGAAGCGGTTGGCGATCCAGCCCACCGGCGCCGTCATGATCGCGGCGGCGACGATGTAGGAGGTCAGCACCCAGTTGATCTGGTCCTGCGAGGCCGACAGCGTGCCCTGCATGTAGGGCAGGGCGACGTTGGCGATGGTGGTGTCCAGCGCCTGCATGATGGTCGCGGTCATGGCGCAGATCGTCACCATGTTCCGGCGCAGGCCGGGGACCATCAGGCTGGCATTGGGGCCGGACATCGGATCAGTCCTTGTCTTGGTCTTTGGCTTAGTCTTTGGCTTAGTCTTTGTCCTGGCCCGCGGTCGCCGACAGGCCGAGCAGGCCGGCGAGCGAGCGCCGATGTCCGGTGTCGATGGTGGCGTAGACGCTCATGCCGGCCTTCAGCTTCCGCACGTATTTGTCGGTCTCGTCGAAATAGATGCGGATCGGCACGCGCTGCACCACCTTGACGAAATTGCCGGTGGCGTTCTGCGGCGGCAGGATCGCGAATTGCGCGCCGGTGCCGGGCGAGAGCGAGCCGATCTTGCCCTTGAAGACGTGGTTCGGGAACGCGTCGACCTCGAGGGTAACCGGCTGGCCTTCGGTGACGTAGGTGAGGTCGCTTTCCTTCGGATTGGCGTCGACCCAGGGATGGGCGACGTCGATGATGGAGAACACCGGCGTGCCGGCGCTGACATAGCGGCCGAGCTGGATCTGCTCGACCTGCGTCGCGACGCCGCCCATCGGCGCCCGCACCACGGCGTGATCGAGATTGCGCTCGGCGTTGTCGAGCTTGGACTTGGCCTGCGCGTAGGGCGGGAATTTCTCCAGCGGCAGGTCGGTATCGCCGAGCAGCTGCGTCTTGGCCGTCGAGATCTGCTGCTTGACGTATTGCGCGATCGAGCCTGACGTGACCAGCGCGTTCGCCGCGTTGTCGAGATCGAGCTGCGAGCCGTAGCTGTTCTTGACCAGCGCCTGCTTGCGCTCGACGTC
The DNA here is from genome assembly GCF_056403875.1 of Bradyrhizobium sp. P2_E8. Classification (NCBI taxonomy): domain Bacteria; kingdom Pseudomonadati; phylum Pseudomonadota; class Alphaproteobacteria; order Hyphomicrobiales; family Nitrobacteraceae; genus Bradyrhizobium; species Bradyrhizobium sp. P2_E8. The sequence continues at coordinate 5,786 of NZ_JBFUES010000126.1, read as the reverse complement.
GCGCTGCTTGAGGTCGACGCCCTGCTGGGCGAGATTAAGCATGTCGCCGTAGATCTTGATGTTGGCGCGGAGATTGTCATAGGTCGACTGCGCCTGCGCGAGCTGCGCCCTGGCCTCGTCCACCGCGAGGCGGAACGGCACGGGATCGATCTCGAACAGCTCATCGCCCTGCTTGACGAGCTGACCTTCCCTCACGACGACCTTCTCGATCTTGCCGGAGATGTCGGGCGTCACCAGCACCTTCTGCGCGCCGACATAGGCGTCATCGGTGCCGACATAGCGGCCGCCATTCAGATAGAAGGCCAAGCCGGCAATGGCGACGACGATCGGCAGCACGACCAGGAGCAGGAAGCGGCGATAACGGCGCAGGCCGGCCACCAGCCGGCGGCGCGGGTCGGTGCCGGCCTTCTTGGTGGGCTTGCCGCTGTCGCTCTTCTGCTCCGGCTGGAATTTCAGGACCTGATCAGCCATAGCGTTGCTCCTTACGCGCTTGTTCCGCTCCGCTGGTCTGGATCGCGTTACGCACGTTTTCTTTGATGGATTCGAGTTGGGTGAGGAGACGGTGAGCGTCCGCCGGATTGATGCCGTCGAGCGCGTTGGCGGTGATTTCCGACCGCAGCCCGCTCATCCGGCCGAGCAGCGTCCGGCCGGCCTTCTTCAGGTACAGGCGTTTGACGCGGCGGTCCGAGGCGTCGTTGCGGCGCTCCAGCCAGTCATTGTCGCAGAGCTTGTCGATCAGGCGCGTCAGCGTGATCGGCTGCACCTCGAGGAGCTCGGCGAGTTCCGACTGCTTCATGCCTTCGCTGCGCTCGACCTTGGCCAGCACCGCCCATTGCGCACGGGTGATGCCGAAGCGCGACGCCTCCTTGTCGGCGTAGACGCGCAGCAGGCGGTAGAGCTCGGCGAGCGTAAACAGGAAGTTCTGGTCCACGGGGCCGCGGCTCATGCGCTTTGTCTCCAATAAGCTTGGGATACTATAAGCAAGCTTATGATTTTTTCATGGCGGGTTAATGCGACGCTGTCCCGCCGGAAAAGCATGGCTGACAGCCGCGCGTGGCCCGGCCTTTGGGTTCCCCAGCCGAAATGCTAGAACGCAAGGCAATGACCCTCGCAAAACCGGCATTTCCCGCGCCCGACCACGATCACGGCCGCTGCACTGCGGACGCGCTGGCGCATGCCGAGGAGGTTTGCGAGCAGCGCGCGCAGAAATTCACGCCGATTCGCCGCCAGGTGCTCGGGGCGCTGCTCTCCAGCCACCGCCCGCTCGGCGCCTATGAGGTGATCGACGAACTCGCCAAGTCGATGCCGCGGCCGGCGCCGATCACGGTCTACCGTGCTCTCGATTTCTTGATGGCGAACGGACTCGTGCACCGCATCGAGAGCCGCAACGCCTATCTCGCCTGCGCCGCCCACGACCACGATGCGACCTCGGCGGTGGCATTCCTGATCTGCGAGCGCTGCGGCCTGGTCGGCGAGATCCCGTCAGCGTCCTTCGCCAAGGATATCAACGCCGCCGCGCGCAGCTCGGGCTTTGCCCCCAAATTGTCCGTGGTCGAGATCACGGGCATCTGCACCCATTGTCAGAAAACCTCTTAATACAACAACGGCGCGAAGCCGGATTTCGGGAAGAAATGTCCTCACCTCAAGCCATACCGTCCGCCGGTCGCCCTCTCAGTGCCGGCGCCATCGCCCTGATGCTGATGCTGTGCCTGACCTGGGGCTTCAACCAGATCGCGGTGAAGCTGGTGCTGCCGGACATCCCGCCGATGCTCCAGGCGATGATCCGCTCGATGGGTGCGCTGCCGGTGCTGTTCATCATCGGCAGCTTACGTGGCGTCAAATTCTTCGAGAAGGACGGGACCTGGAAGCCCGGCCTGATCGCCGGGCTGATGTTCGGCATCGAGTTCGTGCTGATCTTCCAGGGCCTGCGCCTCACGCCGGCGTCCCGCGCCGTGGTGTTTCTTTACACCGCGCCGTTCTTCGTCGCGCTCGGCTCCTACCAGGTGCTCGGCGAACGGCTCGGCGGCACGCAATGGCTGGGACTCGCGGTGAGCTTTGCCGGCGTCGCGCTCGCCATCGGCGTGCCGCAGCCGGATGTCGATGCCAAGGTGCTGCTCGGCGACCTCATGATCGTCGGCGGTGCCGCGCTGTGGGCGGCAACGACCCTGGTCGCCAAGGGCACGCGGCTGCGCTTCGCCGCGCCGGAGAAGGCGCTGGGCTACCAGGTTGCAACCTCGATCCCGATCCTGGGCCTGGCGGCCTGGCTGTTCGGCGAATCCATCACCCACACGCCGGCGCCGCTGTCCCTCGCCCTGATGGCCTTCCAGGCGATCTGGGTGGTGGGAACCACGTTCACGCTTTGGTTCGCGCTGGTGAAGGCCTATTCGGCCAGCAAATTATCTGCTTTTACATTCATCACCCCTTTGTTTGGCGTGGTGGGTAGCTATTTCATCATGCACGACACCTTGAGCCTGACGTTCGGGGCCGCCGCGGTCCTTGTAATTGCTGGGCTTTTTCTAGTTAACCGTCCCAGCTCATCGGCTRCGGCGCCGCGCGATGCATTGCTGAACGTCACCAAAACCTGATATTTGGACCCCATGAACAAGCTCGAGAACACCATCGATTCAGACATCGCGGGCCCGGCGCCGCGGCACCGGACCACCCAGGTCAAGGTCGGCGACGTCGCCGTGGGCGGCGGGGCGCCGATCGTCGTGCAGTCGATGACCAACACCGACACCGCCGATATCGACGGCACCATCGCCCAGGTCGCAGCGCTCGCGCGCGCCGGCTCCGAAATGGTCCGCATCACCGTGGACCGCGAGGAGGCTGCAGCCGCCGTCCCGCACATCCGTGACGGCCTCGCCAAGCGCGGCATCACCACGCCCTTGATCGGCGACTTCCATTATATCGGCCACAAGCTGCTCGCAGCCTATCCGGCCTGCGCCGAGGCGCTCGCCAAGTACCGCATCAATCCCGGCAATGTCGGCTTCAAGGACAAGCGCGACACCCAGTTCGCCGACATCATCGAGATCGCGAACAAGAACAGCAAGCCGGTGCGCATCGGCGCCAATTGGGGCTCGCTCGACCAGGAGCTGCTGACCAAGCTGATGGACGAGAACGCCGCGTCCGCCAATCCGCGCGACGTGCGCGCGGTGACGCGCGAGGCGATGGTGCAGTCGGCGCTGCTCTCGGCCGCGCGCGCCGAAGAGCTCGGCATGCCGAAGGACCGCATCATCCTCTCCGCAAAGGTCTCGGCGGTGCAGGACCTCATCGCGGTCTACCAGGATCTCGCGTCGCGCTCCGACTACGCCATCCATCTCGGTCTCACCGAGGCCGGCATGGGCTCGAAGGGCATCGTCGCCTCCTCGGCCGCGCTCGGCATCCTGCTGCAGCAGGGCATCGGCGACACCATCCGCATTTCGCTGACGCCGGAGCCCGGCGGCGACCGTACCCGTGAGGTGCAGGTCGGCCAGGAGCTCTTGCAGACCATGGGCTTCCGCACCTTCGTGCCGCTGGTTGCGGCGTGCCCCGGCTGCGGCCGCACCACCTCGACCACGTTCCAGGAGCTGGCGCGCTCGATCCAGGATTTCATCCGCGACGAGATGCCGGCCTGGAAGACGAAATATCCGGGTGTGGAAGAGCTCAACGTCGCGGTGATGGGCTGCATCGTCAACGGCCCCGGCGAATCCAAGCACGCCAATATCGGCATCTCCTTGCCCGGCACCGGTGAAGCCCCGGCCGCGCCTGTCTTCGTCGACGGCAAGAAGTTCCGCACGCTGCGCGGCCCGACCATCTCCGCCGACTTCAAGGCGCTGGTGATCGACTACATCGACCAGCGCTACGGCCAGGGCGCCAAGGTGCCGGTGACCGCGGCGGAGTAGTCGTACTCCGCTCGCGACCATACATCTCTGTCGTCCCGGACAAGCGCGCCCAAAAGCGCGCGCAGATCCGGGACCCATAACCACAGGACTTTGTGGTTATGGCAGGCTGTCACTCCGAACCTTCGCCAAACTCGATCCTGTGGCTATGGGTCCCGGATCTGCGCTTGCGCTTGTCCGGTACGACGGCTGTGTTTGCGGTGCAGATTGCGCATCTGTTACCGCGCGCTACGATGGCCCCAATCAACAACGATCGGGAGACACGCCATGAGCTCACTCGCCGGCAAGCAGGGCCCGCGCTACCGTCACATGGCCGAAGACGGCGCGCCCTACGAAACGATCGCGGTCGAAAAGCTCACACCGATCATCGGCGCTGAAATATCCGGCGTCGACATCGGCAAGCTCGTCGATGGCGATGGCCGTTCCAACCGGCAAATGGATGAGGTTCACCGCGCGCTCGCGGAAAACCTCGTCATCTTCTTCCGCGACCAGCACATCACGCCACAGCAGCATCTCGCCTTCGGCCRCAAGTTCGGCGAGCTGCATYTCCATCCCGCAGCTCCCCACGAGGACGAAGACCCGGCGCTGATGAAGATCTACGCCGACAAGAACTCGCCGCGCGCGAACGGCGAGGGCTGGCACTCCGACGTGTCCTGCGATCTCGAGCCGCCGATGGGCTCGATCCTCTACATCAAGCAGTGTCCGCCGCGCGGCGGCGACACGCTGTTCGCCAACATGTACGCGGCCTATGAGGCGCTGTCGGATCGCATGAAGGCCTATCTCGACGGGCTGACCGCGCTGCATGACGGCGAGCCGATCTATCGCGGGCTCTATGCCAATTACGGCGTCGCCGATCGTCCGTCCTATCCGAACGCGGAGCATCCGGTGGTGCGCACGCACCCGGTCACGGGCAGGAAAGCGCTCTACGTCAACCGCGGCTTCACCCGCCACATCAACGGCATCCCGCGCGACGAGAGCGACGCGGTGCTCGCCTATCTCTACCAGCACGCCGAGAACCCGCTGTTCCAGTGCCGCTTCCGCTGGACCGAGAACGCCATCGCCTTCTGGGACAACCGCTGCACCCAGCACCGCGCGATGAGGGACTACTGGCCGCATACGCGCTCGGGCACGCGGGTGACGGTGAAGGGGGAGCGGTCGGTGTAGGCGCCGCTTCTTGCGTTGACGTCTTCCCTCTCTCGCGCCAATCTTCCCAAAAAACAAATCGGGAGGATCCGCAATGCTCCGCGCCGAGGACAACAAATTCCTGACCGAGGCCGGCCCGGGAACGGGCATGGGCGAGCTGTTGCGCCGCTTCTGGATTCCCGTCCTGCTGTCCGAAGAACTGCCCGAGCCCGACAGCGAGCCCAAAAAGATCACCGTGCTCGGCGAGGAGCTGCTCGCCTTCCGCGATTCGCGCGGCGTTGTCGGTGTCATTGATCAATACTGCCCGCATCGCGGCGCCAATCTCTGGCTTGGGCGCGTTGAGGAGTGCGGCATCCGCTGCGTCTATCACGGCTGGAAGTTCGATACCGACGGTCGCTGCGTGGACATGCCGACCTCCTATCCCGATCTCAACGCCAAGGATCTCATCCGCATCAAGTCCTATCCGGTGCGCGAATGGGGCGAGATGATCTGGGCCTATATGGGGCCGGCGGACGCCATGCCCGAGCTGCCCGATCTCGAAATGGCGCTGCTGCCCGCTTCGCACCGCTACGTCAGCAAGAAATGGCAGGACTGCAATTGGGTGCAGGCGCTGGAGGGCTCGATCGACACCGCGCATTTCACCTTTGCGCATCTCTCCTTCGACAAGGAGGAGAACGAGATTCTGGACATCAAGAAGCACTTTGTGAATCCGCTTGTCCGCGTCAGCACCGACCACATGCGCTGGATCGCCGAGGACCCGCGACC
>NZ_JBFUES010000125.1:0-11752 GCF_056403875.1 Bradyrhizobium sp. P2_E8 | reverse complement strand
CGTCAACGACGACAACGAATGCGAGAAGGTGCAGGACAAGAAGCCGGTCGCGACCCGCGAGGACGCCAAGCCGCGAGACGACGAGAGGAAGAAGGTCGAAGCCGCGCCCGCGAAGCCGTCCGCCTCTGGTCAGATGCTCTGCAACGCAGCAGGCTGTCGCCCAGTGAAGCCCGGCTGTCGGATTGTTGCACCCAAAATTGGACCGCACGTTACCAATATGGCGGGCGCACAAGAGGAAGTTTGCAACTAGCCAATTTCTGTAGGCTTCTTATGCCGACTTGGACTGCCTTGTGGTTTGATGATCTCGCCAATCTCGAACTGCGCATACCCCGGCCAACCCCTTGCGTGATCGACCTCACATACCGTCCGCTTGCCTTTCGGCAGGCTGCGAATACGCTGCTCGCGTTTGATTTGGGGCTGTAATGGGCGCGCTTCGATTTTTCTTGATCATTTTTGCCGTGTGGCTTGGATGCGGACCGGCGATGGCCGAACGGCGCGTGGCGCTGGTGATCGGCAATTCGGCCTACAAGAGCGTCCCCCGGCTCAGCAACCCGGCGAACGACGCCACCCTGRTCGGCGGCATGTTCAAGARGGCSGGCTTCGACRWKGTCGAYATCAGGCTCGACCTCAACGCCGGCGASATGCGCAGGGCGCTGCGCGATTTTGGCGGCAAGGCTCGTGAGGCCGAGGTGGCCGTCGTTTACTACGCCGGCCATGGCATTGAACTGGACGGCACCAACTACCTGATCCCGACCGATGCGACGCTCGAGACGGACAGCGATGTGCTCGACGAGACCCTGCCGCTGGATCGCGCCCTGTTCGCCGTCGAACCGGCCAAGCAGCTCCGACTCGTCATTCTCGATGCCTGCCGCGACAACCCCTTCGCCAAAACCATGAAGCGGACGATTGCGGCGCGCGCCATCGGGCGCGGCCTCGCCAAGATCGAGCCGACCAGCCCGAACACCATGATTGCCTTCGCCGCCAARGCGGGCTCGACSGCCTCGGATGGCGACKCCAAGAACAGYCCGTTYGCSRCMGCTCTCGTCGARCGKCTGCCGAYGCCGGGCCTCGACCTGCGCAAGGCCTTCGGCTTCGTGCGCGACGACGTCCTCAAGACCACCGGCTACAAGCAGGAGCCCTATGTCTACGGTTCGCTCGGCGGCGACGACGTRCCGCTGGTCGCAGCGAAGCCTGTGGTTACCGCGCCGCARGGGCCGACGGCAAACCCTCAGGACGGAATCCGCCGGGACTATGAGCTTGCCCTGCAGACAGGAAACCGGGACGGATGGGAAGCATTCCTCCAGGCTTATCCCGACGGGTTCTATGCAGGTCTTGCTCGTGCGCAGTTGAAGAACGTTGCGGCCGAAGAGGCGCGCGCAGCTGCAGTGGCCAAGGCGCGCCAGGCTGAGGACGAAAAGGCGCGGCTCACGGCYGAGCGCGCCAACARAGCCGAACAGGAGAAGGCSGCWGCMGCCGCCAAGGCYGCCGAGRAYGCCCGGCTSGCGGCCGAGAAGGCCAAGCAGGTCGAGGAAGCAAAGGCTGCCGCRGCCGAGCAGCGCMGGAAGGATGCCGAGGCCGCCGTGGCCAARGCGCTGGCCGACAAGCAGGCCGCCGAGAAGGCGCTCGCCGACAAGATCGCGAACGACAAGGCGGCTTCCGAGCAGGCAGCAAAGCAGGCGACTGAGAAGGCTCAGCGTGACGGCGAGCAGAAGGTCGCCGCAGTTGCGCCCAGCCAAACGCCGCCGAGTCTCTCGCCGCAGGAGACGGCCAAACTGGTGCAGTCAGAGCTCCGTCGCGTCGGGTGTCTGACCGGCACAACGGACGGCGATTGGAATGCAACCTCGCAGCGCTCGCTGACGCTGTTCAACAAACACGCCGGGACGAAGTTCGACACCAAGCTGGCGAGCTTCGATGCTCTCGACGCAATCAAGGGGAAGCAGGGACGCGTCTGCCCGCTGGTCTGCGACCGCGGCTCCAGGGCTGATGGCGATACCTGCGTGAAAATCACCTGCCGCGCTGGCTATCGCGTCAACGATGATAACGAGTGCGAGAAGGTCCAGGACAAGAAGCCGGTCGCAACCCGTGACGAGACGAAGGCGCGTGACGACGGGCGCAAACAGATCGAATCATCTCCGCCCAAGCCGCAAGCCACGTCCTCGGGCCAAATGTTCTGCTCGGCCGCTGGGTGTCGGCCAGTTCGCCCGGGCTGCAGACTTGAGCGCGGCGCGCCGGGATTTACTGGCCCCGGCGGGACCACGCAGGCTGAAGTTTGTAACTGAGCCGCGACTGAGAGACCCGATCTTGCCGACCGGATACGGTTGCCTCAGCTTGAGCAACCAACCGGCCGCCAGCTCATTGTCCCCCATCACCGGCCGAGGCTCTGCCGTAGGCGCCGGTGCCTGAGAGAGACGTCGAGAGCGCCTGCGATGGCCATCTATTACTTCGACCTGCGCGACGGGGACGAGATAGTTCCCGACGAAGAAGGACTCGAATTGCAAGATTTGCTCGCGGTCCAGGAAGAAGCCGCCCGCGCGCTGGCCAGCCTGTCATGGGACGCCGTGCGAAACTTCAAAGGCATGCAAAGCCGCAAGATGTCGATTGAAGTCAGGGACGCACATGGTCCCGTGATGCAGGTCAGGTTCGTCTTCGATATCGTCAGGCGGCAGTGAGCCGTCTCGGGTGGAGGCCTCTCGGTGGAGGCTTTCCGAACTTGCGCTTCAACGCCTCTGGCTCCAATCTCGCAGCATCGTTTTTCGACCGAAGCTGACGCGCATCAAAGACGCATGAGCAGAGCGCCGTCATAATTCCGTAATCTTGCGGCATCGAACCTTTTCGCGGCCTGCGGCTTCTCTGAGTTGGAGCGCAACAGTGGGGATCTCGGTCATGACGGAAGACACGCACCAGGATGCAACCAGGCGTAATCGCCTGCTGGAGGCTGCGCATGAGGAGATGGTCAAGTTCGAGCGGAAGGAAAACGAGTTCCGCAAAARGGACCGCCTGGAGCGTGCCGCCGAGCTCCAGCTTCCGCTGGACGTGATCAAGGTTCACTAGGGCCACCAGGACGGGCTGCGGAGCCGACCAGGCGCGCCGGCAATGCGGCAGGCGCTGGGCCACGCGTCACCGAAAGCGGGCGGCCGACAGCGGTCGCCCTGGTCAATGCAAGGCCCGGCATCATATGCCCGGCTTCGGGGCGATCGCGCGCGTAAAAGGTAACTAAATACTACCTCTAAAACATTGACCCAGCAGGCAAATCCCCAACCCGCCTACTGTGCATGGGGTTGTTTTCCAATTTTTTGAAAGACGGAGCCAGCTGCCGCCGGCACCGGCCAAATCTACATGAGCGCCAGCAGCCCGATGCCGATCACCAGCACGACAAAGCCAACCGCCGTCGCGGCGGCGAACGACCGCTCTACGTTATCCATGATGCTACCCCGTTGCCGGCAAGCCACGTTTCCCCCATGGCTGCACCGGACCTTGCGGAATCTCGCCTGCGGCTGTGGCTCGAGTGTTGCGATCGGGTGGCCAAATTGGGACCGGTGCGGGGCCAGTCTGCGGCCTCGCCCGCGCGGGTTTCGATGCCGCCGTCAGGCACCCGTAAGCCTGGTCGCCTAATGTCGTCTCGCCCGGTGGGCCAACACCGGGCCTCCATACCCAACCGACGACCCCGCTCTCCCACGAGCGGGGTTTTCTGTTGGCGGGCATGGGTGAGCGCCGGCCTGGATTCGATTCGCGGGCTTGTCAGGCTGTCGTAAGCTCAGCCGGCTAGGGTCATTGGGCTTATGGTGTTGCAGCCCAGCACCTCAGCCTCCAATAACCTTTGACCCCGCCTGGCTCTCCCCAGGCGGGTTTTTTTCATGCCGGCCGGTTCACGGGCCCCTCTCCTCCCGCGTCAGCCGCAACGAGAAGGCGCGGATCGCGGGCGCCGCCAGCAGCACCACGGGCAGCATCGCGGCCCATGCGATCAGCCATGACAGCATCCAGTGCCGGGCGAACAGCATCGCGCCGTCAGCCGGCAGGCTGGCGATCCCAGCGGCGATCAGCGAGGTCAGTCCGGACTGGAGGACACCGAAAACGAAATGACTGTAGCGGCGGGGAATGCCGAGCATGACGCGCTCATGTTGCTTGCCTCACGAGGCCAAGCAAGCCACATGCCGTCGCGCGCAGCGAGGCGGGCCTTGGCTCTTCCCGTTCGATCGGGATCGCCGGCGTCACAACCGATCGTTAACCCATCACCATCGAACGAACCCGTGGTTCTCCGACCATGAACAAAGTTCCTGAGCCGCGCTCAGCTGCATCAGCGCGCACCGGGYGATGGTCTAGCATCGCTTTGCGGGCCAGCGTCTTTCGGAATTCGATTGCCAACATGCTACAGTGATCGAAGGTGAATCGTGGGGAGGTAACCATGAATCACAGGGGCGTCGAATTCACCGTCGCCAAGACGGCCATTCCCGGAATCTGGCAATGGCAGTTCCGCATCGGTGAGCAGGTCAAGACCGGCAAGACCGAGACCAAGATCGACCTGCTGGCGATCCGGCGGGTGCAGCTGCGCATCGATCGGGAGCTGAAGGCCATCGGGCGCAAGACGGCCTGAACAAGACCGACTGAACAAGACGGCCTGAACCGGACGCGCCGAGATCGGCGTCACGGCCCCTCCTATGCGCCCCGGTTATCCCGTAGCCGCCCGGAATTGATCTGCCGGTGGTTTGGGATTGCACTGCGCGCCGTGGGCCTTGGGGGCGGGGCCGTCACGCGATCGGTGCCAGCCATGCCGCTCTATTTCTTTCGAATCCGGAACGGCCGCTATTCCGGCTGTGCGGACCAGGCGTCGGAGTTTGCCGACCGCGATCTGGCCTGGAAGGAGATGACCAGCGTCTGCGCCGACATGGCCGCGGGCATTGCCCGCAAGCTCCGGGAAAATTCCGAATGGCACATGGAGCTCCTGGACGAGACCAAGGAGCCCGTGTTCCGCATCCGCATCGTCGCCGAGACGTTCGACTAGGGGCCGACCTCAATCGGCGCTGGGCAGCCGCCGCATGGTGAATTCGATGTCGCCGCCGGGCAGCTCGCGCCAGGTCTCGACCGCGCTCATATAGCCGGCCTTGGGGTAGCGGGCGAAGAAGGCCTGCGCCCTCGCCCGCGCCGCCGCGCGCGGCAGCGTGAAGGTCTCGCGCAGGTAACCGTCGCCGGCGTGCTCGCCCGTCTTGCCGCCGATCTTGCGCCGGCGCGCCATCCGCTCGGCGAGATCCCGCGGACGATCGGCCATGACCTGTCCTCCTCTACGCAACACCTGCCGGCAATGTAGGGAGCGGATCGGACGAAGAGGAGTCCCGGCCGAAAGGCGCATGCCGCCCCCGGCCGAAAGGCTCAGTTGGCGGCCGTGCCGGTCTTGGTCTTCTTCGGCGCGCTGGTGGTTGCGGCCGATGCCTTCGGCGCAGCCTGCTTCGGCGGATCGGAGCGCATGCCGCCCCAGGGATCGTTGGACGACTTGGCGTCCGGAATCTTCTTCAGCGTTTCCTTGTAGACCTTTTCACGCTCCGCATCCGCGGCCTTTTCTTCCGGGGACTTGCTCGGCGCGTCCTGCATCAAATTGATATTGGGCATTTGCGCGTAGGCCGGTCCCGCCAGCACGGCCAGCACCGCCGCCATACGGAAAAGCTTCATCATCTACTCCTTGATCATCATGGCGGCGCGGATCAGCCGCGCCCGTCATCCCTATCACAGCCCGTCCGTGACCGCTGGGGTCGCTCAGGGCCGAATGGCCCGCTAGAGCCGGTCCGATCTGCACGATTTCGGCGCGTGCAGCCAGTCGTCCCAGATCGGGCCGCATCTGGTGCACCCGTCCAGCACAATGCCGAGCGCCACCAGCCAAAACACGAGGACACACCGACGCAACATCATCCACCCGATCCCAAGCGCGGCATCATATCGGGCGAAGTCAGGCATTTTCAAGCCGACGGGACCGGCATCAGACCGGGTGACTTTGCCGTGCCGATCCGCGCAGAATGGCAGAAACATCCGGCAACAATGGAGGACACGCCGCAATGCCATCGCAGCCAGAAGCCGAGTTCGGCATCACTGAGGCCAGACGCATCCTCGGCGAGGTCTTTGCGCCCTGGGTCCAGGATCTCAACCTCTCGGTCGAGCGCATCGAGCACGCGCAGCCTGCGGATGCGCCGGACTGGCAGCCGGGTGCGCTGCTCCGGATGGCATTTTCCGAGCGGCTGTGCCGGAACGGTGGCGTGGTCTGCGGCCAGGCGCTGATGGCCCTCGCCGACACCGCGATGGTCATCGCAATCCTCGCCGCCAATCGCGGCTACCGTCCGATGACCACGGTCGACCAGACCACGCATTTCATGCGCGCGGCCTCCTCGTCGGACGTGCTCGCGGACGCCCGCGTGGTGCGGCTCGGGCGCACCATGAGCTTTGGCCGCGTCACGCTGCTCTCGGCCGCCGACAACAAGCCGGTGGCAATGGTGTCGAGCGCGTTCGCGATGCTGCCGGGCTGAGCATCGTCCCAAAAGACGAGAGCCGCGTGAGCGCAGGGCGCACCGCGGCTCTCCATCACGTTCGCATCGAAGCGAGAGGCCGAAGCGCGATTGCGTCCGCGCTTCAGTCCGCTTCAAGAGTTACTTGCCGAGGATCTCGTCGGCCGCGGTGACGACGCTGACGGTCGGATTCTTTCCGCAATAGGCACCGAACTTCTTGGCGTTCTCAATGAACACCTCGGTGTCGATGATCGCGTTGTCCTCGTCGCCCTTGTACCAGCCGTCCATCCAGGTCAGCACGACCGCGATGTTGTCTTCGCCGCTCTCGAGGAACTGCTTGCAAGTCATGGTCGAGAGGTCCCACTTGACGGCGTGGGCGGGCATCGACGACAGCGAAAGCGCTGCGGCGAACAGGATCGAAAGCGTGGTCTTCATCGGAATCTCCATCGGCGCGTAAGGCCATAAAGGAAAGGCTTGTGAGGAAAGTCGGCGGGACGTGACTCACCGCTTCAACGTCGTAAACGAAATCTGAAGCGCTGTGCAAGTAGCGCCAGTATTGAGTTTAGTTCAACGTAATTTCTATGCACTACTTCACAATCATCATTGTGGATCAACGCAGATGACCGAGAAGCGCGCAGCCCAACGTTACCGTGTTTTCAAGGGTGGAACGATCACCTTTGAAAACAACGGCATCGCGTGCACCGTGCGAAACATGTCCGCAGGCGGCGTGGCGATCGACCTCGAGACCCCCGTCACATTGCCGCAATCGTTCACACTCTCGATCGCGCGCGACAATTTCGTGCGGACTTGCCGCCCCGTATGGCGCAGCGACAGGCGCGTCGGTCTCGCTTTCGTGCAATAACGCGCACGATGTGAACGACTGTTCGTATCGCATCCACAACACGGTTATGAGTGCCTGCTATGATGGCAGCGACGCAAGGCGCAGGCCGCCAGCACGCGCGCGATCGCCGACGACGCCGCAAGCTCTTCCACTGGGCTGATCGAGATCCTCGGTGGCAGCGATCAGATGGCACTGGCCTGTCGCCAGCGCCCATCGGATTTATTTGGGCTTCTTGGCAGGTTCAGGCGGACGCGCCCCGCCCCACGGATCATACTTCTCCTTGGGCTCCGGAATGCGCTCGAGCGCCGCCTTGTAGGCCCCCTCGTCGACCTTGGGCTTGGTGTCCGCCTTCTGGCCCTCGCTAGGCTGGCGTCTGCCGCCACCCATCTGCGCCTGAGCCGAGCTGCCCGCCAACGCCAGCACCGCAGCCGCTATGACCAAAATCCTCATTGGCGCAATCCCCTTCGTCTGGGGTACAAACTAGCCTGCAATCCCCTAATAGCAAATGCCGTGCGTTCCAGGCCTTCAGCAAATCTTGATCGGCCAGGACTTCGCCAGATCGCATTCGTGCCTATCTGTTGGCCCGCAGGGGGACCCTTCACGGATGTTGCGGATCATTGCTCATGCGGCGCTGCTGGCCGGCGCGCTCGCGCTCGGTGCCTGCGGCTTTGCCGACAGCCGCGCGCCGGTACCCGAGTTCATGCGCATGAAGGAAACCGAGCAGCCACCGCCCGAGCCGCCCCCCGACGTCAAGCGCGTCGTGCGCGAGCAGATCGATGTCGTCTTCCTCAACACGTCCTATCCGCGCGAGGTGCACGTCGCCCCGCCGCATCGTGAGGTGCGAGGACCCGGCTGGACCGCCTGTGTCCGCGCGCAGCTCACCTCCGCAACCGGCACCGCACTTGGCGCCCAGACCTACATCGTCACCATCACCGGCGGAAAGGTCATCGATCGCCGCCGCGCGGAAGCCGACGACATCTGCGGGTCCGAGGTTTATGAGCCGATCTGACAGGCCTCGTCGTCAGCCCTGTGTAAGGCGGAACATAGCGAGCGCATCCGAGACCAGATCCGCAGTGCTGCTTCAGCTTCCCCGCCGAGAGGAAATCGGCAAACGGCTCGCAGCAATCATGTTGCTTCGACGGATTGGCGCGTGTCGCCCCGGGGAACATTGTCCGCGCGCCACCAGTTCCGGGGAAAATCCTGCATTTGGGCCGGAACGATCGCCGCCTCCCCTTCTTGTTACCGCAGAGGGCAGTTTCGGAGGAGGATATGATGCGGACATTTACGATTGCACTGCTGGCCGGCGTCGCGGCCATCGCTGCGGCGAGCGGCGCGAAGGCCGCCGACATCTACACGACCAGCGAATACGCCAACCCCGATCTCATCCAGGAAGTCCGGCTCGTCTGCGACGACGCCGGCAATTGCTATCGCACCCGCGGCGGCGCGCGCGTGATCGTGCGCGACTCCTATGCCACCATGCCGCGCGAGCGCTATTATGAACGCCGCACCTATCGCGACTGGGACGACGGTCCGCGAGGCGGCGTCGGCATTCGCGCTCCCGGCGTCAGCGTGGGCGTCGGTGGCTGGTAATCGGTAGAACCAAGACGGACGGGACCGGACGAGACAACTCGCCCGGTCCCTTCCATATGGGTGCATCCGATCACAGGCGTCAGGCGGCAACCGTTTGCTGCTGAAATTGCTCGTAGGCTGCGATCGCATCGGCGGCGTACATCAGCGACGGCCCGCCGCCCATGTAGACGGCCATGCCGAGCGTCTCCTCGACCTCCTCGCGCGTCGCGCCGAGCTTGACGAGGGCCTCGGTGTGAAAACCGATGCAGCCGTCGCAATGCGCGGCGACGCCGAGCGCCAGCGCGATCAGCTCCTTGGTCTTCTTGTCCAGCGCACCGTCACGCGTCGCGGCCTGGGCCAGCGCGGCAAATCCCTTCATGGCGTCGGGAATGTCGTTCCGCAGCTTGCGCATGTTGGCGGAGATTTGCCGGGTGATCTCTGGATAGTTCTTGTCCATGACTTACTCTTTCGCGGTGACTTCAGGTTTCGAGCGGATCGGCCGGCGTGACGAAGCGCGTCAATGACGGCCAGTGAGCGACGAAGCGGGCGAGCACCATGCCGGCACACATCGCCGCAACGAAGATGAAGGCGGAGGCCGAGCCGAACCCGAGCGCGGTCAGCGCCGGACCCGGACAGAACCCCGCCAGTCCCCAGCCGACGCCGAAGATCGCGGGACCTGCGACGATCCTGGGATCGATGTCGCTTCGCGTCGGAAGATAAAATCGTTCGGCGAAGAACGGCCGCGCGAGCTTCAGGACGCGACTAAAGCCGATGAAGGTCACGGCCACCGCGCCCGCCATCACGAAGGCAAGGCTGGCGTCCCACGTGCCTGCCGGGATGCCGCCGATGTCGAGGAAGTTCAGAACCTTCGCCGGGTTCGACATGCCGGAGACCATGAGGCCGAGACCGAAGATCAGGCCGATCGCGAATTGGACCAGGATTGCCATCGACATCAGCTCCAGTGCCGCATCAGGAAGACGGTCGCCATGCCGGCCGCCATGAAAGTGATGGTCGCGACCAGCGAGCGCACCGAGAGTCGCGACAAGCCGCAGACGCCGTGGCCAGAGGTGCAGCCGCTGCCCCACACCGAACCGAATCCCGTGAGCAATCCGCCGACTATCAGAACGGTCGTCCCCGCCTCGATCGTCTGCGCCGGCAGGCTTCCGGTGACAAGCCGTACCAGCACGGGCGCGGCGACGAGACCGGCGACGAAGGCGAAACGCCCGGCGAATTCGCCGTCCTCATAGGGTGGGAACAGCCGCGCCGCGATGCCGCTGACCCCGGCAATCCGTCCCGTCGCCCACATCAGCAGAACGGCGGCTACGCCGATCAGTACGCCGCCAGCCAGGGAGGCGATCGGTGTAAATGATGTCGAGACCATGAGCCCTCCGGACCGGGGGCGCCCTCGCGGGCGCCGAATACCGTTATTTTCAGTTGTTTCGTATTTTCGAATATACTAATATATCTGGCAGTCATGAAGCGCAAGCCCCGGAATCAGGAACTGCTCGCTCTGGAGGAGAAGGCCGAAGAGGCCTCCCGCCTCCTCTCCGCCATGGGCAATCCCAAGCGGCTGCTGGTTCTCTGCAACATGCTGGACGGCGAAAAGTCCGTCGGCGAACTGGCCGACATCGCAGGCCTGTCGTCGGCCGCCCTATCCCAACATCTCGGAAAGATGCGCGCATTGAGCCTGGTCAAACCCAGGCGGGACGGCCAGACGATATACTACAGCATCGCGAGCCAGGAAGTCCGCTCGGTGCTGGAGACCTTGTACCGCCTCTTCTGCGCACCGGAATAGGGCTTCGCTGACGCAAACGCGGGAAGCGCAGCATGAGCGACGACACTTTCATCGAGGGACCTCTCTACGAGAAGCGGAGGAAGGTCTATCCGCAATCCGTCCACGGCCCTTTCCGCCGCATCAAATGGGCGATCCTCTGCGTCACGCTCGGGACCTATTATCTCCTGCCCTTCGTGCGCTGGAATCGCGGACCCGGCCTGCCCGACCAGGCCGTGCTGATCGATCTCCCGCATCGGCGCTTCTACTTCTTCTTCATCGAACTGTGGCCGCAGGAGGTCTACTATTTCACCGGTCTGCTGATCATCGCGGCAATGACCCTGTTCCTGATGAATGCGGTCGCCGGCCGGCTGTGGTGCGGCTACATGTGCCCGCAGACGGTGTGGACCGACCTGTTCTACGCGGTCGAGCGCTGGGTCGAGGGCGATCGGCGCGAGCGCATGCAGGGCGACAAGCGCTACTGGACATTCGATCACATCCGGAAGGTCGTGCTGAAGCACTTTCTCTGGATCATGATCGCCTGGTGGACAGGCGGCGCCTGGGTGCTCTATTTTTCCGACGCGCCGACGCTGGTGAAGGAGCTCGCCACCTTCCAGGCCCCGTTCATCGCCTATCTCTGGATCGGCATCCTCACCGCCACGACCTATGTCTTTGCCGGTCACGCCCGCGAGCAGATGTGCATCTACATGTGTCCGTGGCCGCGCATCCAGGCGGCGCTGACCGATGAATGGGCGCTCAACGTCACCTATCGCCGCGACCGCGGCGAGCCGCGTATGTCGGTGAAGAAGGCGGACGCCGCCCGCACGCATGGGGATCGCGCCGGTGACTGCGTCGATTGCCACCAGTGCATCAATGTCTGCCCGACCGGCGTCGACATCCGCAACGGAATCCAGCTCGGCTGCATCCAGTGCGGCCTGTGCATCGACGCCTGCGACAACGTGATGCGCGAGATCGGCCGGCCCGCCGGCCTGATCGGCTACGACACCGACACCAACATGCAGCGCCGGCGCGAGGGCAAGGCGCCGCTCTACCGCATCATCCGTCCGCGCACGCTGATCTATGCCG
>NZ_JBFUES010000124.1:0-11800 GCF_056403875.1 Bradyrhizobium sp. P2_E8 | reverse complement strand
AGTCCGCACCGCGCAGCATGCGCATCACGGCGTTGGCCACCGCCGTGCGCTGGCGGCCGGCGACGCCATAGAGGCTGTCGGTGCGGCGGGCATCGAGGCCGGCGACCGCGGCGCGTTTCAGGCTCTCCGGCACGGGCGAGGTGTGAGGCATCATGGCGATGCCGATATCGGCCTCCACCAGTTCGATCAGGTCGCGTTCGCTCGAAATCTCGTGGCCGTGATCGACATCGATGCCGTGCTCGCGCAGGCTCGCTGCGATGCGCTTGGAATGCTCGCAATAGCTGCGGCCGAGCAATTGTTCCGCGCGCAGGTCGTCCGGCT
Source organism: Bradyrhizobium sp. P2_E8 (assembly GCF_056403875.1). Taxonomy (NCBI): domain Bacteria; kingdom Pseudomonadati; phylum Pseudomonadota; class Alphaproteobacteria; order Hyphomicrobiales; family Nitrobacteraceae; genus Bradyrhizobium; species Bradyrhizobium sp. P2_E8. The sequence goes on along the minus strand of NZ_JBFUES010000124.1, from coordinate 11,479 downwards.
CGATCGTGTCGTGCTCGGCAAGCCGGTGCTCCCTGCTGACGATGAGATCGAACGCCTCGGTGAACAGCGGCCAGACGTCGAGCCGTTCCCAGGCCTCGTCGATCCCGGCGGCGATGCCGAGCTCGGCCTCGCCCTTCTTCAGGAATTCTGCGACCTCGCGGCTCGTCCCGCGCAGGAAGCGGAATTCGAGCCTGTTGAACTGCCGCCTGATCTCGTTGAGGTGGGGGATGAGCAGCGCCAGGTCGACCGAATGCGTCAGCGCAACGCGGAGCGCGCCGACCTCACCACTTTTGAACGAGGAGGCGAGCGAGCGCGCACCGGCGGCGGCGTCATAGCACTGCTTCAGCAGCGGATGCATGCGCTGGCCGAGCTCGGTCAGTTGCGCCGCCGGCCGTTCGCGGCGGAACAGGTCGCCGCCGAGCTCGGCCTCGAGCTGCTTGATCGCGCGTGTCAGCGAGGGCTGCGTCACGTTGCATTCCTCGGCGGCGCGCGTGAAGTTCAAAAGCTGCGCCACCGCGAGGAAATAGCGGACCTGGTGCATTTCCATGGATCGGCTCCCGGCAGGATCGGCCGGAAATCTAACCGATCGGGACAGGGAATGATATCCTGGCGGCGATAGCGCGTGCGTATGGTTTCGGAAGCCAACCGGCATTTCCAAAACGACCGACAATCGCCGAGAACGGCAGGACGTAACAACGGCCTTACACCTGACGAATGATAACCATAGGCTCGACAGGAGCAAGACATGAACGGCATGCAGGACAACGGGCAACGAAAGAGCATGGACCTGCCGGGTCAGGTCGTCCTCGTGCTTCAGGGCGGCGGCGCGCTTGGCTCCTACCAGGCCGGCGTCTACCAGGCGCTCCACGAGGCCGGCATCGAGCCGGACTGGATCATCGGCACCTCGATCGGCGCCATCAATGCGAGCCTGATCGCGGGCAACGCGCCGGAGCATCGGCTGGCGCGCCTGAAGGAATTCTGGAAGCGGATGGAGCAGAATCCGGTCTGGAATTGGCGCACTGCGTTTCCCGACTTCAACGAGAAGCTCGCCTATTGGTCGACCGTGACCCACGGTGTTCCCGGCTTCTTCCGGCCCAACCCGCTGGCGCATGCCGGGGATTCCTATCCGCTGGGCGCCGATCACGCCGGTTTCTATTCGACCGCGCCGCTGGAGAAGACGCTGAGCGAGCTGGTCGATTTCGATCTCGCCAATCGCTGCGCGCCGCGCCTGACGGTCGGTGCGGCCCATGTCGGCACCAGCGAAATGCGCTATTTCGACAGCCGCGACGGCGAACTGACTGTGAAGCATGTCATGGCCTCGGGCGCATTGCCGCCGGCCTTCYCGGCGGTGCGCATCGACGGCGAGCTTTATTGGGACGGCGGCATCCTCTCGAACACCCCGACGGAAGCGGTGTTCGACGATAATCCACGCAGGGATTCGCTGATCTTCTCCGTGCATCTGTGGAATCCGGTCGGCGCCGAGCCAACCACGATGGCGGAGGTGCTGAACCGGCACAAGGACGTGATGTATTCCAGCCGGATCGCGAGCCAGATCGTCCGCCAGCAGCAGGCCCATCGCCTGCGCCACGTCATCAACCAGCTCGCCGCGCGTCTGCCCGAGAGCGAGCGCAGCGATCCCGCCGTGAGGGAGCTGATGAGCTACGGCTGTCCGACCCGCATGCACGTCGTGCGGCTGCTGGCGCCGCAGCTCGACCGCGAGACCCATACCAAGGACATCGACTTCAGCCCGTCAGGCATTACGCGGCGCTGGCATGCGGGCTACGCCCACACGAGGTCCGTGCTCGCACGAAAGCCGTGGATCGGCGAATTCGATCCGCTCGCCGGCGTGGTGCTGCACGAGCATCTGGACGAGATGCCGATTGCGGCGGAGTAGAGGCCTTCTCCGTCACTTGTTTTGGGCCGTGACGATATCACGCGCGCGCCGTCTGGGCTATTGTCGCGGCGTCTTCGTCGCGAGGCTTGCAATTGGTCGTTGAGAAAGATCTGGAGGCGGCGCTCGATCAGGTCCGCGCTGACGCAGCGGGGCCGGTTGCGGGCGTGTTCGGTCCGGCCTCGGTGACCTGGCAGATCGACCGGGAGGCCGTCATCTTCCTCGGCGCCGGCCGCGCGCTGCTGCTGCAACTCGCTCATCCCTGGGTCGCTGCCGCCATCGCCGAGCACTCCCGGACGTTGGCCGATCCGATCGGCCGCTTCCATCGCACCTTCGACATCGTCTTCGCCATGGTGTTCGGATCGCTCGACCGTGCCTTGCTGTCGTCGCGGCAGCTGCACCGGCGCCACAGCATGATCGTCGGGGAGATGCCCGAGACCGTTGGCCCGTTCGCGGCCGGCTCGCGCTACTGCGCCAACGACATTCCGTCGTTGCGCTGGGTGCATGCGACGCTGGTAGAGACTGCGCTGATGGCGCATGACCTCGTTCTGCCGCAGCTCTCGGCGGTGGAGCGCGAGCGCTACTGGGTCGAGGGCCGGATGTTCGGCGCCTTGTTCGGGTTGAGGGCGGACGACCTGCCGGCGGACTGGTCCGGCTTTGCCGCTTACACCGCAGCGATGGCGCAGTCGGAGACATTGACTGTCAGTCCGGCCGCGCGCGAGATCGCGACACAAATCTTCAACGGCGCGCGTCCGTGGTTGCGTCCGCCGCGATGGTATCGTGCGCTCACGGCAAGCCTGCTGCCGGAGCGGTTGCGCTCAGGCTTCGGGTTCGAACTGGACGAGCGCGATATCAGATCCGCCGACAATGCGATGAAATGGATCAGGCGCGTCTATCCGAAATTGCCGGACAGGCTGCGCTATGTCGGTCCCTACCAGGAAGCGCAGGCGCGGCTGCGAGGAGAGTTGCAGCCGGATTGGATAACCCGCTGCCTCAACCGCGCCTGGATCGGACGGCCGCAGATGGACGCGCGCCGCTAAGAAGCGCTCCTGGCGTGTCCCGGACAAGCTGCAACGTGTGAGCATTGCGGCGCAGAGCCGGGACCCAGAGGCCACGGACTCCTGTGCGACATGGGCCCCGGCTCTGCAGCGCATCGCTGAAGAAGCGCTGCGCTGCGTCCGGGGCACGAGAGAAGAGTGAGGCGCGCGCTCTCCCCGCATCGTCATTGCGAGCGCAGCGAAGCAATCCAGACTGTCTCCGCGGAAAGATTCTGGATTGCTTCGCTGCGCTCGCACTGGCGGAGTAGGTGGAAGCGCCGTCGCGCCTCACACCGCTGCCAGCTTCCGGTACAGTGCGCTGTAGCTGCCGGCGGAGATGCTCCAGGAGAACGACCGTCCCATGGCGCTGCGGCGCATGGTGTCGAGCTGGTCCTGCGCCATGAAGGCCTCGAAGGCCCGGCGGACGCCGCCGAGGAAGGATTCATGCGAGGGTCTTGAGAACAAAAAGCCGGTCTCGCCGTCGGTGATGGTCTCGGCCAGGCCGCCGGTCTGGTGCCCGATCGGCAGCGAGCCGAAGCGCTGCGCGTACATCTGGCTGAGGCCGCATGGCTCGAAGCGCGACGGCATCAGGGTGAAGTCGCTGCCGGCGAAGATGCGCCGCGCCTGGGCGTCGTTGAATCCGATCGCAACGCCGATGGCGTCGGGGCGGCGGCGATGCGCGTCGATCAGCGCCTGCTCGAGCGCTGGCTCGCCCGAGCCGGTGACCACGATCTGCCCGCCGGCATCGATGATCTCGTCGGCCGCGGACAGCACGAGGTCGATACCCTTCTGGTGCACGAGGCGCGCGACGATGCCGAACATCGGGCCGCGCGACACCGCAAGCCCGAACTGCTTGCGCACGTAGTCGGCATTGGCCTTTTTGCCGACCCAGTCTCCGGCGCCGAATTGCTGGGCGAGCTGCGCGCAGGAGCGCGGGTCCCAGCTCTCGTCGATGCCGTTGAGGATGCCGGTCAGCTCAGCGGCGTCCGAGCGCAGGCGGAGCAGACCCTCAAGGCCACAGCCGAACTCGGTCGTGGTGATCTCGCGCGCATAGGTGCCGCTGACGGTGGTGAGATGCGAGGCGTAGACCAGCCCGGCCTTGAGGAAGGAGACCTGGTCGTAGAATTCGAGGCCGTCGATGTGGAAAGCGCTTTCCGGTGCGCCGATCCGCCGCAGCGAGTCCTTCGGGAAGAGGCCCTGATAGGCGAGGTTGTGAATGGTCAGGATCGACGGCAGCTTGGCGCCGCGCCAGGCGAGATAGGCCGGCACGAGCGAGGCCTGCCAGTCGTTGGCATGGATCAGGTCTGCTGCCCAATTCTTGTCCAGCTTGCCCATGGCCAGCTCAGCTGCTGCCGAGGCAAAGCGCGCGAAGCGGATGTCGTTGTCCGGCCAGTCGCGCCCGGACTCGTCGCCATAGGGATTGCCGGGCCGGTCGTAGAGTTGCGAGCACAACAGCACGTAGACCGGCAGGCCGTCCTTGGTCGCGGCCCGGCCGAGCGAGCAGGCCGGCATATCCGCAAACGACGGGCAGCGGCCAACGATCTGAATATGCGTGAGTTGCTCGATGATGTCGCGATAGCCGGGCAACATGATCCGGATATCGGCAAAGGGGCGAAGGGCTCTGGGGAGGGCAGCGGAAACGGCTCCAAGTCCGCCGACGCGGACGAAGTCGTCCATCTCTGTCGTAACGAACAAGACCCTCAAGAACAGTTGCCCCTTGCCGATCCAGTTTGCTGCTATGCAAGAACGGGTCCAATTGCCCCGGAATTCCCAAGCACGCCTGCGGAGCGCCTCCGTTCGGTAAACCCTTTCCTACTCAGCCGCCGCCCTCTACGGTCGAGCGCACAACAACAGAGAACATTGATTGTTCCCAGGATACGCCGAGGAGACRCAGCACGCATGCAGCTAGCAGATAAGCATGAGGGGGCGACGACAAAGGCCTTCGCCGGCCTCAGGGTGCTGGATTTTTCGACCACCATCGCCGGTCCCCACTGCACGCGGATGCTCGCCGACATGGGCGCCGAGGTCATCAAGATCGAGACCGGCGGCGGCGAGACGATGCGGACTCGGCCGCCGCTGCGCAAGGGGTGCAGCACCGTGTTCGGCCAGCTCAATGTCGGCAAGAAGAGCGTCGTGCTCGACCTCAAGTCCGAGGACGGCAGGGAGGCGGTCCTCCGGCTGGCCGCAACCGCCGACATCCTGGTCGAGAACTTCCGCCCCGGCGTGATGCACCGGCTGCGGCTCGACTACGACAGAATACGCCCGGTCAATCCGAAGCTGATCTACTGCTCGATCTCCGGCTACGGCCAGACCGGCCCTTCGGCCGAGCTGCCGGCCTATGCGCCGGTGATCCACGCGGCCTCCGGCTACGACATGGCGCATCTTGCCTACCAGCCCGGTCGCAACCGGCCTGATTATTGCGGCATCTACCACGCCGACGTCGTCACCGGCACCTACGGTTTTGGCGCGATAGTCTCCGCCCTGTATCAGCGCACGGTGACCGGCCTCGGCCAGCACATCGACGTCTCCATGCTGGAGTCGATGCTGACGCTGACGGTGATCGAGTTGCAGAGCTCGCAATTTGCGGTGAAGCCGCCGCCGCGCCCGATGTTCGGGCCGACCGAGACGGCCAATGGCTATGTCATGATCACGGTTGCGAGCGAAAAGACGTTTCAGGGTTTGATGGGCGTGATCGGCCGCCCCGACTGGATCCCCGATCCGCGCTTCGCCACCTACGCCGCGCGCCGCGAGAACTGGGCCGACATGATGGACGGCGTCGAGGCCTGGTCGCGGCTGCTCTCGACGGAGGCATGCCTTGTCGCGCTCGGCGCGGCCGGCGTGCCGGCCTCGGCCTATCGCACCGTGTCAGAGGCGCTGGCCGATCCGCAGCTCGCGCATCGGCAGGCGCTCTCGTCGGTGGAAGATGAGGGCGGTTCGTTCCAGGTTCTCAACCTGCCGTTCCGGATGTCGGGTGCCGACACGACGCCCGCCAAGACGATGGCCGCGCTCGGCGAGCACACGGATGCGCTGCGCGACGAGATTGGCCTCGCCGATGATGCGTCAATTCCGTCAGGCAAAACGGCCGTGCAAGGGTGACGCAGGGCTCGGTGCGGCGAGCAATGCGGCCTTGCGCGCGGCCGGCTTGCCACCATCGGCCGGCATAAACTAGACAGGTGCGCGTTTGTCTCGCCTCGCCGGCCATGGCATGGTGGCGTGACAACAAGAAGCATGCGGGAGGACGCCGATGAAGAGTTTCAAGGTCGCCGATTTCAAGGCGCCGTTGCAGGAGTTTGACGAGGCCACGCCGCAGCCGCAGGGCACGCAGGTGCTGATCAAGGTGAAGGCCGCCGGCGTCTGCCACAGCGACCTGCACATCTGGGAAGGCGGTTACGATCTCGGCCATGGCCGCAAGCCGCTGTCGCTGAAGGACCGCGGCATCAATCTGCCGCTGACCATGGGCCACGAGACGGTCGGTGAAATCCTGGCTTTCGGTCCTGACGTGAAGCCGACCGATCAGGGCGATCTCAGGCTCGGCGATGTCGGCCTGGTCTATCCCTGGATCGGCTGCGGCAAGTGCGCGACCTGCCTTGGCGGCGACGAGAACATGTGCCTGACGCCGCGCTCGCTCGGCGTCTATTGCGACGGCGGCTATTCCGATCACATGCTGGTGCCGCATCCGCGCTACCTGCTGAACCTCAAAGGCCTCGATCCCGCGTCGGCCGCGCCCTATGCCTGCTCTGGCGTCACCACCTACAGCGCGCTGAAGAAGGTCGAGCAGCACTTCGATGCACCGATCGTGATGTTCGGCGCCGGCGGCCTCGGCCTGATGGCGCTGTCGCTGCTGAAAGCCATGGGCGGCAAGGGCGCGATCATGGTCGACATCGACGCCAGGAAGCGCGAGGCCGCGGAAAAGGCCGGCGCGCTTGCAACCGTGGATCCCAAGGCGCCGGACGCGCTGGAGCAACTTGCGAAGAAGGCGGGCGGACCGATCCGCGCCGTGATCGACCTCGTCGGCAATGCCGCGACGACGCAGCTCGGCTTCGACTGCCTGACCAAGGGCGGCAAGCTCGTCATCGTCGGCCTGTTCGGCGGCGGCGCGACCTGGGCGCTGCCGCTGATTCCGATCAAGGCGGTGACGATCCAGGGCAGCTATGTCGGCAATTTGCGCGAGACGCAGGAATTGCTCGACCTCGTGCGGACGAAGAACGTGCCGCCGATCCCGGTGACGCGTCAGCCGCTCGCCAAGGCCAACGACGCGCTGGTGCAGTTGCAGCAGGGCGCGGTGGTCGGGCGCACCGTGCTGACGCCGTAATCAATACTCTATCCTCGTCATTGCGAGCGAAGCGAAGCAATCCAGAGTCTTTCTACGGAGGCAGTCTGGATTGCTTCGTCGCAAGAGCTCCTCGCAATGACGAGGCCACACCTTCCGTCACCTAGGAACCCCCATGTCCGCAAACAACGCCTTCCACATTGCCGTGCTCGCCGGTGACGGCATCGGCCCCGAAGTCATGGCGCCGGCGATTGAAGTGCTGCGCAAGATCGAACAGAAATCGGATTTGCGCTTCCGCTTCACCGAGGCGCCGGCCGGTGCCAACAATTATCTCGCCACCGGCAAGTCGATGCCCGAGAGCACGATCAAGCTGTGCGAGGAGGCGGACGCGATCCTGCTCGGGGCCTGCGGCCTGCCGTCGGTGCGTTATCCTGACAATACCGAGATCGCGCCGCAGATCGAGCTGCGCTTCATCTTCGATCTCTATGCCGGCGTGCGGCCGGCGCGGCTCATTCCGGGCGTGCCGAGCCCGATCGTCGGCGCCGACACGCGCGGCATCGATCTCGTCGTGATCCGCGAATCCACCGAGGGCCTGTTCGCCTCGATGGGCAAGGGCGTCGTCACCCATGAGGACGCGCGCGAGACCATGGTGATCACGCGCCGGACCTCCGAGCGCCTGTTCGAGTTCTCGTTTCGCCTCGCCGAACGCCGCAAGGCGCGCGGCAAGCCGGGAATGCTCACCTGCGTCGACAAGGCGAACGTGTTCAAGGCCTTTGCTTTCTTCCGCGGCATCTTCGACGAGATCGAGAAGAAGCATCCGGAGGTGAAGACCGACCGGCTCTATGTCGATGCCTGCTCGGCGATGCTGGTGAAGCGGCCCTGGGATTTCGACGTGATGGTGATGGAGAACATGTTCGGCGACATCGTCTCCGACATCACCGCGAGCCTGATCGGCGGCCTCGGCATGGCGCCGTCGGCCGACATCGGCGACAAATACGCCGTGTTCCAGCCCTGCCACGGCACCGCGCCCGACATCATGGGACAGGGCAAGGCCAATCCGACGGGAATGATCCTGTCGGCCGCGATGATGCTGGACTGGCTCGCCGACAAGCACGGCGTCGAGAGCGCGGCAGAAGCCGGCGAGACGATCGAACGCGCGGTGGACCAGGTCTATGCCGGCGGCATCAAGCCAATGGAGTTCGGCGGCAGCAACGGCACGGCCGACATCACGAAAGCGGTGCTGGGGGCGCTGTAGTCAGATGCCAAAAGAAAAGGGGCCTCGAGGCCCCTTCGTCGTTCACCAGCGGTGCCAGTGGCGGTGACCCCAGCCCCATGGGCGCGGGCCGCCATAGTACCGGCGCGGGCCACCGTAATAGCCGTAGGCGCCATAATAGTTCGGGCGCCACCAGCAGCGGCCCCACTGATTACAGACCATGCGCACCTGATCGACGTCAGCGGCCGGACCGCTTGCGACGCGATCGGCCTGCGGAATGCCGTTCGGCATCGCCGCGAGCGCTGGCCCTGACGCGAGCGCGGCGCTGCCCAGGGCAGCCAGGCCAAAAACAGCAAACTTGAGTTTCATCGCAATCTCCCTCGTTGGTGGCGGAAGAACTTGCGACGGATCAGTTGGTTGCTATCGCGGTGCAGGAGACAGAGGAATTTAATCTTCCTGAATGCCGGTTCAGCTTCACCGCCCCTGGAACTGCGGCTTGCGCTTCTCCATGAAGGCCTGCCGGCCCTCGCGAAAATCCGCAGAGTCCATGCAGGCATGGCCGATCGCCTTGATCGCGTCCATGTCGCGTCCGCTTTCGTCCTTCAGCACCTGCGCGATGGTGATCTTGGCGGCCTTGATCGCGAGCGGGGCGTTCTGCGAGATCGTCTTGGCGATCGCCATGGTCTCGCCCCAGAGTTGATCGTCCGGGATCACGCGCTCGACGAGGCCAATGCGCAGCGCTTCTGCGGAATCGATGCGCATGCCCGTGTACATCAGCAGCCGCGCCCAGGACGGGCCGACCAGCGACACCAGGTGCCGCAATCCGTCGTAGCCATAGGCGATGCCGAGCCTCGCTGCGGGAATGCCGAACTGGCTGTCATGCGCGGCGATGCGGATGTCGGCGAGCATCGCAACCTGCATGCCGCCGCCGAGACAGAAACCCTGGATGCAGGCGATCGTCGGCTTGGGATAGTCGGCGAGCAGCGCGCGCTGGGCGGCGCTGCGCTTGGCATATTCCTCGGATGCCGCCGCGTTGTGCCGGGTCTTCTCGAACTGGCTGATGTCGGCGCCGGATACGAACGCCTTGCCGCCGGCGCCGCGCAGGATCACGACGCGCACCGCGTCGTCGTCGCGCAAGGCCGTCAGTGCCTCGCCAAATCCCTCCCACATCTCCAGCGACATCGCATTGCGCTTGTCGGGATTGTTGAAGGTGATCACGCCGACGCCGTCAGCGGCGTGCTTGAGGATCTTGCCGTCGGCGAAAGGAGCTTCATCGGAAATGTCGGGCATCGCGCGCTCGCTTGTGATTTGCGAGGCGCAATGTGCTGCCGGGCCGAGGTCCGGGTCAACCGCGGCGAGGCGAGGGGCTCCGCATCCGCCTGTGCCGCGATTGCATGGCGGCTACCGCCTAGCGCGTCATGTGCGCGGTCAGCGGATGGCTGCCGGCATTGCTGAAGAACGCCGCCTCTTCGGCGGTCGCCTCCAGCAACTGCTCGTCCTGGTTATAGACGTCGTTGCGGAACTGGACGGTCTGGTCCTTGGTCATCCACCCCGTGAGATAGATCCAGGCCACCGGCACCTTCCTGGCCATGGCGACGTCGAGGTGCTGACCGCTGGCGATCTCCGCGTCGATCGCGGCGCGGCTCCACTTCGGCTGGTCCTTGAGCAGCCAGGCGGCGAGATCGCGCACATTGTCGACACGCGAGCAGCCGTGGGAATCGAAACGGTAGTCGTCGCTGAACAGATTGCGCTGGTTGGTGTCGTGCATGTAGACCGAATAGGCGTTCGGCATGTCGATCTTCACCGCGCCGAGCGCGTTGAAGGTGCCGTTGTGCTGGCGCACGGTGAAGTTCGGCGTGTGCGTGCCCGACCAGTCGACCGAATGCGGATCGATCGGATCGTCGTGGGCGTCGAGCACCTCCATGTGCATGCGCGACAGGTAGGTCGGGTCCTTGCGCATATGCGCGGAGATTTCGGTCTTGGCGATCGAGGACGGCACCGTCCAGGTCGGATTGAGGACGACGCTGGTGATCTGGGCCGTCAGTGTCGGCGAGGGTTTTTCGGTCTTGCCCACGATGACGCGATAGCGCCGCACCACGACGTCGTTCTCGACCGCTTCGGCGAAGGCCGCGGGGATGTTGACCACGACATAGCGCTGGCCGAAGCCGAAATTCATGTTCTCGAGCCGCTGGAGCGAAGCCTCCAGCTGCCGGATACGCTTCTGCACGGAGACGTTCATCGCCGCGAGCGTGCGCGGCGTCACCATGCCGGTCGGCGCCAGCCCGTGGCGGGCCTGGAAACGCTTCACCGCGTCCGCGAGATCCTGGTCGAAGGCGCCGCTCGCCTTGTCGGCGGAAAGGTCGCCGGAGATGATCAGCCGCTTGCGCAGCAGCTCGTCGCTGGCCCCCTGGACGCCGAGTGCGAATTTGGCGTCCGCGGGGATCGTCGGCCAGCCGCCGCGCACCGCGAGATCGGAATAGCTGAGCGCCGCGTCCTTGATGCGCTGGGCGGAGCCCTCGTCATAGGTCGGCTCGTGCGTCATCGCGAGCGCCGCGGCCGAGCGGCTTTCCGGCGTTGAGGCCGACGTCGACGCGGCGGTTTTCGGCGCGGCCGCATGGGCCGGATTGGCGGCGGCCGGCACGGTGCCGCCCGATGTTGCCGGCTTGGGGCCGGCCTGGCCCGTGGTCTCGGTCTGCGCAAGCGCGGAAGCGCTGGCGAAGAGGCCCATGGCAATGATCACGGCATGGCGCGTCGACATCTGTCTTGTTCTTCCCCTGAGAACGAGGCCCGGACGGGCGCTCGCATTGGCAATTTCCCGGTCGCCGTGCCGCGGGCGCCGATTGGCAAAATCGGCGGGAAGCTAGGGCCTCAATGTTGAGGTCCCATTAAGCACGGCAGTCGAAAACCCCGCGCGTCCAATGCGGAGCCTCCCGATTGGGTCGCGGCAGGGTGGGGATGGGTTCGCAAAAACCGCGGGTGGGGGCAGGGAAAGAGCCCAAGAAAAAGGGGCGGTCAGGCCGCCCCGAGAAACGAAGGCCGCGCGCACGGCGCGCAGGCCAAGTCTGATC
>NZ_JBFUES010000123.1:0-11830 GCF_056403875.1 Bradyrhizobium sp. P2_E8 | reverse complement strand
GGCCGACGGTCCAGTAGTCGTAGCCGTACCAGCTCGCCCCGGCCAGCGCGACGATCGCAGCGCTCATCAGCAACACTTTGCGAAGATTGAGCTTTTGTCGGTGGACGCGGGTTGGCGCGGCGGGCAGGACGCCCTCCAGAGCGGTTGCCGGAAGGGCGGTCTGGACGGCAGCAGTCGGGGTGGTGTGGACGGTCATGGCCGGCTCCCCTGAATTAGGAAACTTGATAATTTCCAAAATGAGACTAGCTTCCGAATTGTCAATGGAATGACAGGCATCATGTAAAGACATGGCTCGAGCAAAATCGTCAGACGCAAAATCTTCGGGGGAGTGCCGCCCGCGTGGACGGCCGCAACTACGCAGCGACGAGGACACGAAGGGAATCGTCCTCGACGTTGCGCGGCAGGCCTTTGCCGGTGACGGCTATGCGGCGACCAGCACCGAGGAACTGGCGCGCCGCGCCGGCATCTCGACCAAGACGCTCTATCGTCTGTTCCCCGGCAAGGCCGCGCTGTTCGAGGCGATGTGCGCCGACAGGCTCGAGCGGCTGCTTTCCGCGGTCGATCTCCAGGCCAGCGACGAGGTCGACATCGAAAACAGCCTGCGCTCCGCGCTGCTGGCCTGCGCGGATCTTGCGCTCGATCCGGAAGTCGTGGCGTTGCAGCGCATGGTGCTGCAGGAGTCGGCCGCATTCCCGGAACTCGCCGCCAACTTCTACAAGAACGGCATCTCCCGCACCGTCACGGCGCTCGCGGGCTGGCTGCGCGCCCAGGTGAAGAAGAAGCGCATCGCGCTCGACGACGTCGAGGAGGCCGCCGGCATGCTGATCGGCATGGTCGCATCGGCGCCGCAGCGTGCGGCGATCTATGGCGGGGTGGCGTTGCCGTCCCGCAAGGACATCGAGCGTCGCGTCAAGACCTGCGCGGCGCTGTTTCTGGACGGCTGTCGCGCTGCCTAGGCCCGGCAGCCGCCCTTTGACAATCCGGTCGGCTTCGGCTATCTATTTCGCATGCGAAATAACGACGCCGCATCGAGGCATCATCGGCTGATCTACCTGCTCAGCGTCGCACAACGTCGGCTGCAGCGCTGGATGGCCGCGCAGCCCGAGAACGAGGTGACGCCGGCGCAGGCGGGGCTGTTGTTCATCCTCGGCAGACAGGACGGCGTTCTGATGGGAGAGGCGGGCGCGGCGCTCGACATGGGGCCGGCCGGCATTTCCGGCCTCGTCGATCGCACCGCGGCCGCAAGGCTGATCGAGCGGCGGGCCGATCGCGAGGACGGACGCGCCTGGCGCGTGTGGCTGACGCCGAAGGGTCGTGCCGCGCTGGCCCAGGCGAAAACCTCGGCCGCGGCGATCAACGCGGCGCTGACAGAGGGATTTTCCAGCGCGGAGATCGACATCGTCGCGCGCTGGCTGACGAGCATTCAGGACAAGTTTCCAAGAGACCCTGCAAGAGATCCAGAGGAATAAGAGGAGAGCCCAATGACCGAGCACGTCCGGATCGAGAACAACGGTGGAATTCTCACGCTCACGCTGGCGCGTCCCGACAAGAAGAACGCGCTGACCGATGCGATGTACGGCAAGCTCGCCGATGCCATCGAATCCGCCGAGTTCGATCCGCCCGCCCGGGTGATCCTGATCCGCGGCGAGGGCGACATGTTCACCGCCGGCAACGATGTCGGCGAGTTCGCAGCCGTCGCGAGCGGAAAGTCGGAAGGAAGCCGTAACGTCATACGCTTCATCCAGTCGCTGGCGCGCTGCACCCGGCCGCTGGTCGCGGCCGTGCAGGGCCGCGCAGTCGGCGTCGGCACCACGATGCTGTTGCATTGCGACCTCGTCGTGCTCGCCGACAACGCGCAGCTCTCGACGCCCTTCGTCAGCCTCGCGCTGGTGCCGGAGGCCGCCTCCAGCCTGCTGATGCCGGCGCGCATCGGCTATGCGCGGGCCTACGAGATGTTCGCGCTCGGCGAGACGGTGCCGGCGAAGGCCGCGCTGGAATGGGGGCTTGCCAACCGCGTCGTCCCGCTCGACAAGCTCGACGCGGAGGCCCTCGCGCTGGCGCAGCGGCTCGCCCGCCAGCCGGCCGGCGCGCTCACCGCCACCAAGAAGCTGATGCGTAACGGCGAGGCGCTGGTCGCGCAGATGCAGGCGGAGGGCGAGCAGTTCGCGCAGCGCCTGCGCACCGCCGAGGCGCGCGAAGCGTTCACGGCCTTTGCCGAGCGCCGAGCGCCCGATTTCACGAAAGTCGGGTAAAGAGCGGGCCGCCCAAATGGGTGCAGGCGGAGCCGCCTCAAATCGACTAAAACCTTAACGAAACATTGGCAGGTTGCGATGCAGGGTGGCCACTCGTGAAGAGTAGGCCCCTTGACCCCATGGCAATGTTTAAGAAATCGGTAAGCTCGCTTCTTCTGACCYTGATGGCCCTGCTTGCGGCCGGCGCGCTGGCCAGCACGGCGATCCAGATGGTCGGGGCCTTCGGGCGTTACAGCGACAGTCTCGAAACCGCGCGCCTTGCCGCCGCCGACAAGGCGATCTTCCATGGTGTGCTGTCCTTGCGAAACAATCGCGGCGATGCCCAGAGTGCCATTCTTGGCGAGGACGATCCCAAGGCAAAACTCGCCGAAGCCGAGAAGGCCGAGCAGGGCGGCTATGAAGGGATCAGCGCCGCGCTCGCGACCGTCGATTTCGCCCGCCGCGATGAACTCGCGAACACGCTGAAGCAGCGTTGGAACGAGGCGGCGCCGCAGTTTCAGCTGTTCTACGACGAAGCCAAGCGTCCGCGGGCCGAGCGCAAGATGGAGCGTACCAATGCCTGGTACGATGCCGTCACCAAGGTCATCGACACCGCGAACCTCGCCTCCACCGCGGTGTCAAACCGCGCCTGGATGAACGATCCCTACATCGCCCGCATGATCCAGGTCCGCCGCTTCGCCTGGCAGGTGCGCGACCGTTATGGGGTCCATTGTTCGTCGCTTCGCCCGAACGTCAACAGCAGCAAGCCGCTCGACGACGTTCAGAAGCGGTCGGTGGCGCAATGGGATGGCACGATCGCCTCTGGCTGGGCGGGGATGGCCGAGTTGCTGGCTGCGCCCGAGGTGACGGCGGAGCTGGTTACGGCAGCGTTGGACGCGAAGGCCAAGACCGACGGCGTCCTGAAGCAGATCGGAGAGCTCACCAGGAATTTTGACGGCAGCGGCAAGCCCGCGATGCCCGCCTCGGAGTGGAATGCGCTGTGCCAGTCGCCGTTCGCGCCCATTGTCGCGGTCGCGAACAAGGCGCTGGACCAGTCGATCGCGCGCGCCGAGGCCGTTCAGGCCAAGGCCCTCACCAATCTCGTCGTGCAGTCGCTCGCCTTCCTCGTGGCACTCGCGGTGACCTTGGCCGGCGTCTATGTGGTGCGCACTCGCCTCATGCGTCCGGTGCGCGCCATTCTGGATGCCATCGCCCGCATCGGCGCGCGTGACTACGCGACACCGGTTCCGCAATCCCGGTATCCCGACGAGTTCGGCACCATGGCGGCCGCACTCGAAAGCCTGCGCGAGAGCGCCGCGACCGCGGAGCGTCTCGGTCAGGAACGTGAATCGCAGCAGGCGCTCCAGCTTGCCCGCTCCGGCACCGTCGATGCCGCCTGCCGCAGCTTTGACGACACCGTGCAGGCCGTCATCCACAGCGTTGCCGCGTCGGCGCGGGAGCTCGACGCGACGGCGACCGATGTGCGTACGCTGGTCTCGGAATCCAGCAGCCAGACCGCGGCGGTCGCCTCCTCCGCCGAGCAGGCCACCAACAATCTCGAGACCATCGCGGCCGCGACCGAGGAGCTCTCGGCGTCCGTCGGCGAGATTTCGGCGCAGGTGCAGTCGAGTGCGCGCGAGGCTCGCGAGGCCGTCTCGCAGGCCGAGCGGACCAACGCCACGGTCGAGATCCTCGACCAGACCGCAAGCCGCATCGGCGAGGTCGTGAAGATGATCAACGCCATCGCCGGCCAGACCAATTTGCTGGCGCTGAATGCCACCATCGAGGCTGCGCGCGCGGGCGAGGCCGGCCGCGGCTTTGCCGTGGTCGCCGGCGAGGTCAAGAGTCTCGCCGCCCAGACCGCGACGGCCACCGAGGAGATTTCCCGCCAGGTCGAGGAGATCCAGGGCGCGACGGGGCAGGCCGTGACCGCCATCCGCTCAATCGGCGGCGCCATCAGCGGCATCGACGAGAAGATGACCGCAATCGCGGCCGCCGTCGAACAGCAGCGGGCGGCCACCACCGAGATCTCGCGCAACTTCCAGCAGGCGGCGCAAGGCACCCGCGAGGTCACCGACACCATCGGCAGCGTCGCCAAGCTCAATCAGGAAACCGGCAACGCCGGCACGGTGCTGTCGGACTCCGTGAAGAAGATGTCGGCAGACGCCGACCGTCTCCGCGTCGCGGTCGAAGGTTTCCTCGGCGCGGTGAAGACCGCATAACTTTCACATCTCTGTTCCAGGGGAACGCGGATCGGCATTGCCGCCGATCCGCGCCCCGGGTACATCTGTCGTGCCGCGCGAGTGCGGCGGTAGATGTGCGAGAATATCAGGGATGGAGAGTTCGATGCCGGTTACGCCACACCACAAGGCCCAGCGCCCCTATCGCGGGGTGTTCCCGGTCGCGCCCACCATCTTCGACGAGCGCGGCGAGCTCGACCTCGAGGGCCAGCGCCGCTGCATCGATTTCATGATCGACGCCGGCTCGCACGGCATCTGCATCCTCGCCAATTTCTCCGAGCAGTTCGTGCTCACCGATGCCGAACGGGAAACCGTGATGCACGCGGTCCTGGAGCAGGTCGCCGGGCGGGTTCCGGTGATTGTCACCACCACCCATTTCAGCTCGGCCGTCTGTGCCGCGCGCAGCAAGCAGGCCGAAGCGGCGGGGGCCGCCATGGTGATGGTCATGCCGCCCTATCACGGCGCGACCTTCCGGGTTCCTGAGAAAGGCATCGTCGAATTCTTCAGGGTGCTCTCGGGCGCAATCAACATTCCCATCATGATCCAGGACGCACCGGTGGCCGGCACGCCGCTGTCGGTCGAGCTGCTCGCCCGGCTGGCGCGCGACTTCTCCAACATCCGCTATTTCAAGATCGAGGTGCCGGGCGCCGCTGCAAAGCTCCGCAGCCTGATCGAGGCGGGCGGCAAGGATATCGAAGGCCCGTGGGACGGCGAGGAGGCGATCACGCTGTTGGCCGATCTCGACGCCGGCGCCACCGGCGCCATGACCGGCGGCGGCTATCCCGACGGCATCCGCCAGATCATCGATCCCTATTTCKCCGGCAAGCGCGAGGAAGCGAAAGCCGCCTATGAGCGCTGGCTGCCGCTGATCAACTACGAGAACCGCCAATGCGGCCTGATCGCCTGCAAGGCAATGATGCAGGCCGGCGGCGTGATCAAATCGGACGCCGTGCGCCATCCGCTCCAGCCGCTGCATCCCGCGACGCGCGCGGGGCTCTTGGAGCTGGCAAAGGAGCGCGATGCGCTGGCGCTGCGGTGGGGGAAGTAGCCTCCGCCGTCGTCCCGATGATCTCCGCTGTCGTCCCGGACAAGCGCGCCCCAAGCGCGCGCAGATCCGGGATCCATAACCACAGGATGCGGTTTGACGAAGACTCGGAGTTATCAGCCTGCTCCATAACCCCTCCCTGGGGTTATGGGTCCCGGCCTTCGCCGGGACGACACCGAGTGCGAGGGCGCCCTGGCCTGATCCCGCCGGCTTCCATCTGCCCGAAGGCGTCGAATTAGCGCGGCTCTGGCCGTTTCCCGCGGCCCRGCGATGACATATTGTATGCTCGCCAACCAAGCCCGCGGAGCATCTCAGGACATCGCATAACAGCTCTTCACTATGCCGCTATCCCGAGCCAGGTTGGCGCGAACCGACAGAACAGGGAGGCAGTGCCATGACGATGAGGCCGGATCCCACCTTTCACGCATCGCCAAAGCTTGCGATGGAAGCACCTGCGGAGAACTTTGCCTACACGTTGCTGCTCAGTCCGGATTTCTCAAAGCCGGATGCTCTCGCGGTCATCGACGTCAAGCCGGGATCGCCGACCTATAGCCAAATCGTCCACACCGTGACGATGCCCAACAAGGGCGACGAGTTTCATCATTTCGGCTGGAACGCCTGCTCCTCCGCCTTGTCGCCACTCGCCGGACACGCCTTCATCGAGCGGCGCTATCTCATCATCCCCGGGCTGCGCTCGTCGCGGATCTACATCATCGATACCAAGCCCGATCCGACCAAAGCCAAGATCCACAAGATCATCGAACCGGAGGAAGTCTTCAAGAAGACCGGCTACTCGCGGCCGCACACCATCCATTGCGGGCCGGACGGCATTTACGTGAGCACGCTGGGCGGCGGCGGCAAGGACGGTACCAGCGGACCTCCAGGCGTTTTCATCATGGATTGCGAGACGTTCGAGGTGCTTGGACGATGGGAGATCGACCGCGGCCCGCAGACATTGCATTATGACTTCTGGTGGAATCTGCCGCGCGATTACATGGTGACGAGCGAATGGGCGTTGCCGCCGCAGTTCGAGAACGGGATCGTCCCGGAGGATCTGCTGTCGAACAAATATGGCCATCGTCTCCACTTCTGGGATCTCCGCGCCCGGCGCAACGTGCAGACCATCGACCTCGGCGCCAATCATCAGATGGCGCTGGAGGTGCGGCCCGCGCACGATCCGGTTCGCGAATACGGCTTCGTTGGCGTTGTGGTTGACACCACCAACCTCGAAGCATCGATCTGGACCTGGTGGCGCGAAGGCGGAAAATTCCATGCCGAGAAGACGGCGACGATCCCTCCCGAACCCGCGCCAAAGGAGCAGCTCCCGCCGCTGCTGCAGGGATTTGGCGCCGTGCCGCCGCTGGTGACCGACATCGACCTGTCGATGGATGACCGGTTTCTCTATGTCTCGTGCTGGGGCACGGGTGAAATGCGCCAGTACGATGTGAGTGATCCGCGAAAGCCGAAGCTTGCGGGCTCCGTTCACATCGGCGGCATCGCGCGCCGTACCCCCCATCCGAACGGCAAGACATTTGCGGCAGGTCCGCAGATGGTCGAGATCAGCCGCGACGGCAGGCGCGTATACTGGACCAATTCGCTCTATTCCACCTGGGACGACCAGTTCTATCCCGATGGGGTTCCGGGCGTGGAGGTCATGGCCAATGTCGGTCGCAACGGCGGCCTCGAGCTCGACAAGGACTATTTCGTGAGCTTCCCCGACGGATATCGCGCGCACCAGATCAGGCTCGAGGGCGGCGATTGTTCGACGGACTCCTTTTGCTACCCGTCGGTCTAGATGGGGGGCACGCGAGCCCGGCGCTTGGCTGGCTCTGGCTCGCTCTTGTCGCGAGCGGTCTCTACCACGGGGTCAATCCGGGAATGGGATGGCCGCTCGCCGTTTCGGCCGGGCTCATGGACAGGAACCCACGCGCGCTCTTCCGTGCGTTGTGGGCCCTGTCGGCCGGGCATCTCCTGGCAACTCTTCTCGTGCTGCTGCCATTCGCGTTCCTGCTCATGCTGGCCGAGTGGCAACGTCCCATCCAGATCGGCGCGAGCCTTCTCGTCATCGGCTTCGGTGTCTATCGCTTGATCGTGCGGCGCCATCCCCGCGCGCTGGCACGAATTGCGCCAACGCGATTGGCGCTCTGGTCATTTGCCGTGGCCATTGCTCACGGCGCCGCCTYGATGCTCGTGCCGATCTATCTCGGGCTCTGCCGGGCCTTCGAGCTCGATGCCGGCCATGAGGCGGCGGGCGCGCTGATGAAGGCGAGTCTCGGGATGGCGGTGCTGGTGTCCCTGGTGCACGTTGCCGCCATGGTCGGCGCCGGCGGATGCCTGGCGTGGCTGGTCTACCGCTATCTGGGATTGAGGTTCGTCTCGCGTAGCTGGTTCAATCTGGATGCAGTCTGGGCGACCAGTCTCGTTCTGGTTGGCGCGGTCGCGCTCGGCTTCAATCTTGCGAGCTGGCGCTGAGGTCTACCGCGGCAAAGCCCACTCGGCGATGATGCGGAATCGCGCCTTGGTCTCGTCCTGCCTGAACAGGGCGAGGCGGTCGATCGCCAGCGTGTCGAGACGAAGCGACGCGAACCGCGTCTGCAACATCTCCAGGATCGGGCCGCGGCGCTCTGCATCCAGCCGGCCGGTCAGGGTCATGTGGAAGCGGAATTCTTCCATTACGTAGGGGTAGCCCCAGCGGTCGAGATAGTCGCGCTGCCGCTCGCTCAGCTTCTCCGGCTTGCGCCGCGCGCGGTCGTCTGCAGTGAGAGCGGCGCGAAAGGAATCGAACTCGCGCGCGCAATCGGCGGCGAGCTGCTGGAGCGCATCGACCGGCTCGGCCGGGATGACGGCGATGAAGCCGCTGATGGTGTCGACGATCGGGCGAATCGCCGGGATCGGCCGTGCCTTTTCGGCGAATGTCGCGCAGGCTGCCATAAGCTCCGCCTCGGTGCGGCCGGGCGCGAGCGACATCGGCGCCTTCAGCGTGGCATGGAAGCCGTATTTGCGGGGATCGGCAGAGACGTCACTCCAGTCCGGCGCGACGTGCAGCGCCTCGCGCGGGAACGGCTCCTCGTTGCCGGTGTAGGCGTCATAGCCGAGCAGCGCGGCACCGAAGCGGGTCAGCGCGCTGTCGGCGCCGGCGGCAAAATAGATCGCGTAGCGGGGAATCATTGCTCGAGCATAACCGGTTTATGCCGCGACGACAGCCTCGCGCGGCGCCGCCGCCGCGCTGAGCAGTCGCGTCGCGTCGGTGAGATGCACGAGCTTCCCGCCCGATATCACCGCGACCAGCCGCGGCCGCAGCCGCACGGTGTCGTCGACCAGCAGGATGTCGGCGCGACGTCCTACGGCGAGAATGCCACGGTCGGCAAGGCCGGTCGCGCGCGCAGGCCCCGCCGAGACGAGGCTCCAGGCCTCCGTCAGCGGCAACACGCCATCGGCGGCGAGGCGGAACGCGGCGAGCAGTTGCGCGGGATAGTAGTAGTCCGACGCCAGCACCGAGCAGAGCCCCTTTGCGATCATGTCGGATGCCCGGGTCCAGCCGGTGTGGCTGCCGCCGCGCACGACGTTCGGCGCGCCGTAGACGATGGCATCGCCGTGGCTCGCCGCCGCCCGCGCCGTGTCCTCGTTGATCGGAAACTCGGCGATCATCGCGCCGAGCTCGCGAAACTCCTGGCGCATCGCGGGTGTCGCGTCGTCATGCGAGAGCATCCGCACGTCCGCCGCGCGTGCAGCCGCCGCGAGCCGCGACACGGAGGCCGGAACTTCGGCGGCGCGCGAGATCACGCGGTCGACCAGTCTGTCAAAATCCTCGCTGGACAAGCCTGTGCGCTCCACCATGCGGTTGCGCTTGCGCGGATTGGAGATGTCGGCAACGACCCCGTCCATGTGGTCGTTGAAGGCAAACAGGTCGACGCGGCCCTCGGCGAGCCACTGGCTGATCTCAGCCTCGGCATCGACATTGTAGGTCTCGTGCCGCAGATGGAAGCGAGTGTCGGCAGCAAATTGCGGACGCTGCCGCTCGATCGCCTCCATAAGGCCGCGCGCATTGTCGGCGCTGCGCAGGCCCGGCTCCCAAGAGCAGGTTGTGGCGTGAAACACGGTGGTGATGCCGTTGCTGATCGCCTGGCGGTCACTGTCGGCGAGCGCGACGTCGATCGGGAAGTCCACGCCGGCGCGCGGCATCATCTGCCGCTCGAAGGCATCGCCATGCAGATCGACGATTCCCGGCAGCACCAGCAGATTGCGCGCATCGATCGCGAGCCGAGCCCGGCCGCGGGAGGCATCGACCTGTGCGATGTCCGTTCCGGACACGCTGAGTGAAGCCTCGACCAACTCGGTGCCGATCAGGGCCCGGCCGCCCTCGAGGAAAATGTCTGTCACGCGACCGCGCTTCGTTTGTTGGCAGGGGAGTGTGCCCGTGCTTCATACGTGGAGAGAAAATCTTCAATCCCGAGCTTACGGAAATCGGGCAGCGCTTCACGCAATTTGTCGTGATCCCAGTCCCACCAGGCCAGGCGCGCAAGCCGTCCGGCGATCTCTTCCGAGAAGCGGCGCCGCACGATCCGCGCGGGATTGCCGGCGACGATGGTGTAGGCCGGCACGTCCTTGGTGACGATGGCGCCGGCCGCGATCACGGCGCCAGTGCCGATGTTGCGGCCCGGCAGCACGATCGCGCCATGGCCGATCCAGACGTCATGGCCGATATGGACGTGATGCTGGCGCCGCCAGTCGAAGAAATCCGTGTCGTCGCTCTCGCCTTCGAAATAGGCGCTGGAACGATAGGTGAAGTGCGCCTGCGTCGCGCGATGCATCGGATGATTGCCGGGGTTGATGCGCGTCATTGCCGCGATCGAGCAGAATTTTCCGATCGTCGCGTAGGTGATCTGACAATCGTTCACGACATAGGAGTAATCGCCAATCGTGACTTCATGCAGGATCGTGCGCGCGCCGACCTCGGTATAGGCGCCGAGCCTGGTCTCATGAAGCTTGGCCGAGGGATCGATGGTCGGGTGGACTGAAAGGGCTTCGCCGGCCATGTCGTATCCGAAGCGTGTGGGCGGGCGTTCCTCTTCGAGCGGCTCGATGACAATGTCATGACGCGGCGATGACAGGGGATGACGTGTGTTGGATCGACGCACCGCAACGTGCATGTCACACAAGTGTCAAGCGTCGGCGTTAGCGGTGGGTCCCAGCTACTCTGGAGCCCTGCATGCTGGTGGTTGAAGGTCTGACGTGCCGCTTTGGCGCAAAAGCCGCGGTGGACGACGCTTCGTTTCAAATTTCCCCGGGTGGATTCGTCGGGGTGATCGGACGATCCGGCGCCGGCAAGTCGACCTTGCTCCGGACCATCAACCGCCTGGTGACGCCGACGCAGGGACGCATCCTGTATGACGGCATCGACGTCACCGCGCTGCGCGGCAAGGAATTGCGGCAGTGGCGGGCGCGCTCGGCGATGATCTTCCAGCAATTCAACCTCGTCGGCCGGCTCGATGTTCTCACCAACGTCCTGATGGGGCGTCTCGCGACGATGCCCGCCTGGCGCTCGTTGGCGCAGGTCTGGCCCGAGCAGGACAAGGCGCTTGCCATGTCCGCGCTCGAGCAGTTCGACATCGCCGCGCTCGCCGCCCAGCGCGCCGATCAGCTCTCCGGCGGCCAGCAGCAGCGCGTCGCGATCGCCCGCGCGCTGGTGCAGCAGCCCGACATCATCCTCGCCGACGAGCCGATCGCTTCGCTCGACCCGCGCAACACCAAGATCGTGATGGATGCGCTGCTGCGCATCAACAAGCATTTCGGCATCACCGTGCTCTGCAACCTGCATTCGCTCGACCTGGCGCGCAGCTATTGCGACCGCCTGATCGGCATGGCGCAGGGCCGTGTGGTGTTCGATGGCGCGCCGTCTGCGCTGACCGATCACGTCGCGCGCGAACTTTACGACCTCGAAGCCACCGACGTCATGGGCGGCGCGCCGGCGCCGGCGCCCGAGGGCATTCCGGCGCTTGGAACGGCGGCTGCCGCCTGAGCCGCATCGCTTCTCTAGTTGCCAGTTTTTTGCGTCAACCGACCCCAACCGATGAAGAGGGTATCATGATCACTCGCAGATTAGTTCTTGCCGGCGCCGCCGCGCTCGCGTTCACGACTTCAGCCTCCGCCGACGACTGGAAAGCCAAATATCCCGAGCTGACCTTCGCGGTCATTCCGGCGGAAAACGCCTCGGGCGTTACCGAGCGCTGGGCGCCGTTCATGAGCTATCTCTCCAAGGAATTGGGCGTGAAGGTCACGCTGCGCATCGCCAACGACTATGCTGCCGTGATCGA
>NZ_JBFUES010000122.1:0-11843 GCF_056403875.1 Bradyrhizobium sp. P2_E8 | reverse complement strand
GCGCTGTTCCTCGCCCACGCCGGCCTGAAGCTGTTCGTCTTCACCCCGGCCGGGACCGCAAAGTTCTTCGGCAGCCTCGGCTTCCCGCCCGAACTCGCCTACGTCATCATGACGGTGGAAGTTCTCAGCGGCGTCGCGCTGATCCTCGGCGTCTGGACCCGCTATGCGGCGCTGGCCGGCATCCCGATCCTGCTCGGTGCGATCTTCACCGTGCACGGCGCCGCCGGCTTCTTCTTCACCAATCCGAAGGGCGGCTGGGAATATCCCGCCTTCTGGGCGATCGCGCTCGCGGCGCAGGCCCTGCTCGGCGACGGCGCCTACGCGCTGCGTCCGTCCCGCGATGTCGCTGCGGCAACCGGCCAGCTCAGCGGCGCGCATTCGCGCTGAGATCACGGCATTCACTCGAACGCAACAGCCGCGGGATCAATATCCCGCGGCTTGTTCTGCTTCGCACCGATCAATCTGCGTTCGGCATCGATCCATACCTGAATTGGATCGATCCGCGTCAATGCTGCATGGCGGGCCTCGTCGCTGCCGTGCGGCACCATCGAAAACATCGATAAACACAGGCGTTTCGCTGCGGTCTCTGCCGACGCGCCTGTCTCTCGCGCCGTCGCGGCACCCCGGCCGCAACCCTTGCCTGTGTCGTCGCTTTGGCCATACAGTCCGAGCAAAGGCCGCACGCAACGATCGCGGCCGCGAACAAAAAATACCGGGAGAGACCGCACCATGACCATCGTGCCCGTGAACCGTCGCGCGTTCATCAAGTCATCGGCGGCGGTCACCGCCGGCCTCGTGCTCTCTCCCGCCATTATCGGCCGCGCTGAAGCTGCGACGCTGAAGCTGAAATGCTCCTCCTCGCTGCCGAACGATCCCAAATTCGCCAACGGCCGCGTCTACTACGACAACCTCGTCAAGAACCTGAAGGCGAACGGCCTCGGTGAGCAGGTCGAAGTCGCCTTCTTCCCGGACAATCAGCTCGGTCAGGAGATCGACGTCATCAATTCGGTGAAGCTCGGCGTCATCGACCTCATGGTGTCGGGCTCGTCGATCTCGGCCAATCTGACGCCGCTGGTCGGCACCTTCGACCTCGGCTTTCTCTTCTCGAGTTTCCCGCAGCAGACGAAGGCGTTCGACGCCGGCGCCGCCAAGCCGATCGAGGACGCGCTGCTCAAGGGCAGCAACATCCGCATCATCGCCTGGGCCTACAATTTCGGCTCCCGCAGCGTGCTGGCGAGGAAGCCGGTGAAGACGCCGGAGGATCTCGCGGGCCTCAAGATCCGGACGTTGCCAAATCCCGTCATCACGGAATGCCTGCGCCTGATGGGGGCCGCTGCGACACCGCTGGCGTTCGGCGAAATCTACACGGCATTGCAGGCCGGCGTGCTCGACGGGCTGGAGCACGATCCGCCGACGATCCTGGCCAGCAAGTTCTTCGAAACGGCAAAATTCTACGCGCTGACGCAGCACAATTTCTCGCCGCTTGCGATCTACTTCAGCGACATGACCTACAACCGCATGGACCCGAAGCTGCGCGACGGCTTTCTCGATGCTGCGAAGAAGGCCGCAATCGACACGCGTGCGCATGGGCTTGCGGTCGAGAAGGAGGCGCTGGCGGCCTTGACCGAGAAGGGCGTGACGGTGGCCGAATGCGACCGCGAGGCGTTCAAGAAGCGCGTCGCGCCGCAGCACGAGAACTTCATCAAGGCGCGGCCGGAATCCAAGGCCGTGATCGACATCATCCGCGCGACGCAAGCTTGAGATGACGATGACAGCCGCCGTGCCCCTCTCGGGCGGCCGCCACGGGAGCATCACCCAGCTGCTTCGCCTCAGCGACGCGATCGCGGCCATTCTCCTTGCCGCCGATCTCCTGGTCGTTTGCGCGTCGGTGCTGCTGCGCTTCTGCTTCAATGCGCCGGTCGAATGGTCTGACGACGTCGCGCGCGGATTGATGGTCGGCTCGGCCTTCTTCGGCGCGGCGAGCGCGCTGGCGCGCGGCGAGAATGTCGGCGTGTCCTTCTTCCGCGACCTGTTGCCGGCGAGGTTGCGGGCGCTGGTCGATGCCGCGAGCGCGCTGCTGGTCGTGCTGATCTCGGGCTACGTCGCCTATCACGCCATCAAGCTCGGCTCGCTGACGGCGGGCCAGACCACCGGATCAGGATTGCCGCTGGAACTCACCTTCTATCCGATGGGCATCGGTGCGCTGTTCATGACGGTGTTCGCGATCGACCAGCTCTGCGCCCGGCCGTTTCCTGACATCGCCAGGGGGCTCGTCGCAATCGTCGTCGTCACCGGCCTCTATCTCGTCTGGGATTATCTGTCGCCGTCGTCGGTGCCGTCGGCGGGCACTCTGATGCTGATCGGCTTCTTTGCGACGCTGTTCGGCGGATTGCCGATCGGCTTTGCGCTGGCGCTGGCCGCGCTGATCTTCATCTGGGTCGAGGGCGCGCTGCCCGGCGTGATCTTCGCCCAGCAGATGGCGCGCGGCATCGACAATTTCGTGCTGCTGGCGATCCCCTTCTTCATCCTCGTCGGCTACCTCATGGAAGCCAACGGCATGTCGGTGCGCCTGATCGAGCTGTTGCAGCGTGGGGTCGGCCGTATGCGCGGTGGGCTGAACGTCGTGATGGTGGCCTCGATGGTGCTGTTCTCCGGCATCTCAGGCTCGAAGATGGCTGACGTCGCCGCGGTCGGCTCGGTGCTGATCCCGGCGGCGCGCCGCTCGAAGCAGAATCCGGGCGGCGCGGTGGCGCTGCTCGCGGCGTCCGCGGTGATGGCGGAGACCATCCCGCCCTGCATCAACCTGATCATCCTCGGCTTCGTCGCGAACCTGTCGATCGGCGGCCTGTTCGTCGCAGGGTTGTTGCCGGCGGCGCTGATGGCGCTGGTCCTGATCGCGGTGTCCATCATCTTCGGCAAGCGACCGGCGGATGCCGAGGACGTCGCGCCGCAGATGCCGGTGTCGGGCCTGTGGAGCGGCGCGATCGCCTCGTTCGGCCTGATCTTCATGATTTTCTTCGGCTYCAAGAGCGGCTTTGCCACGGCCACCGAAATCTCGGCCTTCGCGGTCGCCTATGCGCTCGTCATCGGCAGCCTGGTGTTCCGCGAGCTCAGTTTCAAAACGGCCGCGCACAGTTTCGTACAGGCCGCAACGCGCGCGGGGCTCGTGCTGTTCATCGTCGCCGCCGCGCAGTCGCTCGCGTTCACGCTGACCTTGCAGCAGGTGCCGCATGCGGTCGGCGACTTCATGCTCGGATTGTCCAAGACCTCAGGCGTCTGGCTGTTCATCCTGCTCGCGATCGCCGTGCTGATCGTGATGGGCTCGGTGCTGGAAGGCGCGGCCGCGCTGATCATCTTCGGGCCGCTGCTCCTGCCGGTGGCCGTGCAGCTCGGCATCGATCCCCTGCATTTCGGCGTCGTGCTGGTGATCGCGATGGGCATCGGCCTGTTCGCACCGCCGCTCGGGCTCGGACTCTATGGCGCCTGCCTGATCGGCAACGTGCCGATCGAGCAGACGGTGAAGCCGATCATGGGGTATCTTGGCCTCTTGTTCCTGTGTCTGCTCGTCATTGCCTTCGTGCCATGGCTCTCGACGGCGCTGCCGCGGGCATTCGGCTACTGAAGGAGTCTTGCTGTGAAAGTCCTGCTCGCCCACACGCCGGAGATGCGGCGGAATTACTATGGCGATCGCAGCCTGAACGGCCTGCGCGCGGCCGCCGAGGTGATCCTGCACGAGGGCGATCAGCCGCTCGATGCTGCCGGCCTCGTCCGTGCGGCCAGGGACGTTGACATCATCGTCGCCGATCGCATGACCGAGGGACGCGGCGAGATCTTTCCGCAATTGCCGAATCTGCGCGCCTTCGTCCGCTGCGCCGTCGATATCCGCAACGTCGACGTCGATGCGGCCTCGAAGRCGGGCGTGCTGGTGACCCGCGCCGGCCCCGGCTTCGTTCAGGCGGTCGCCGAGCTCGCGCTCGGCTTCATGGTCGATCTCTCCCGCGGCGTGTCGCGGACGACCGCGGACTACCAGGCCGGACGTAAACCCGAGGCGCGGATGGGCCGCCAGCTCGCGGCGAGCCGCATCGGCATCATCGGCTATGGCAGCATCGGGCGTTATCTCGCCGAGATCGCCAAGGTGATGCGCATGGAGGTGCTGGTCGCCGATCCCTTTGCGACCGTCGGCGACAGCGCCATCCGGCAGGTAGGCCTCGACGAGCTCCTCGCCGCATCGGACTATGTCGTCTGCCTTGCGATCGCCAACGCAGAGACCGAGAACCTGATCGGGGAGGCGGCACTGGCGCGCATGCAGAAGCATGCCGTTTTCATCAATCTGTCGCGCGGCAATCTCGTCGACGAGGCGGCGTTGGCACGCGCGCTGCGCGAGAACCGCATTGCCGGTGCGGCAATGGACGTCGGCCGCGCGCCCGACCAGATGCCGACGCCGGAGCTGGCCAAGCTGCCCAACGTCATCGCCACCCCGCATGTCGGCGGGCTGACGCCGCAGGCGATCGAATACCAGTCGCTGGAAACCGTGCGGCAGGTGGAAGCGATCGTCAAAGGCGAGGTCCCGCCAGGCGCCGTCAACGCCGAGCGCTGGACGCGCCGTCCCTGACCACGCGCCTGCCTTGAACCTCCTCCGGGCCCGTGACGTCAAAGTTCCGTGCCTGTCGGGCAATGGTTCATTGAGCAGGTTGAGTCATGAAGTTTCTGACTGCGGCGGCGTGCGCGATCGTAATCGGCCTGTCATTGACCGCCTGCGCCAGCCTCACCTTCGATCCCGACAACAAACCTCCCTACGGCCAGGCGAACGGCAAGAAGTCTGATCGCTAGCTGCAGCAAGGACCGCACGCCCTACAGCCGGTCCACCGCCTTGAATGTCCCGTCCTTCTGGATCACCGTCAGGAACACCTTCGGCGGGTCGTCGATCATGCGCATGCCGATGGTGACGATGGTGCCGCTGATGTCGAAGCGGCCGACGTCGTTGATGGCGCGCAGGAGGCTCGCGCGCGTCGGTTTCGGTCCCGCCTTTTCCAGCGCTGCGGCAGCGAGGCGGCCGGAGAGATAGCCTTCAAGCGACACGAAGTCCGGTGTCAGCGTCGGGTCGAACGCCGTCTGCGCCGCCTGGTAGTCGGCGACGAGCTTGAGCGAGCGATCCCAGGGAAACGGCACGACCTGCGAGACGATGACGCCTTCGCCCTCGGGGCCAAGCTCCCTGGCAAGCGCATTGGCGCCGACGAAGGAGATGTTGACGAAGGTCGGATACGAGCCGCTGCGGTGTGCGAGCTTGATGAACTCGGCGCAGGGACCGTAGGTCCCGACCATGACGATGGCCTCGGGTTCGGCGCGCTTGATCATTCGCCAAGCCGAGGCTACGGCGCGGGTGTTGCGCTCGAAGGTGCCTTCGGCGGCGAGCTCGAGGCCGCGCCTGGCAAGCGCGCGCTTCACGCCGACGAGTCCGTCGCGGCCGAAGGAATCATCCTGGTAGAAGATGCCGATGCGGGTGAACCGGCGGTCCTCGGTGAGGTGCTTGATCCATGCCTCGGCTTCCGCGCCGTAGCTCGCGCGGATGTTGACGACGTTCGGAAGCTCGAGGTCGCGCAGGAATTCGGCGCCGGTGAACGGACCGATGAAGGGGACGTTCCTGGCGCTGGTGATCGGGATCGTCGCGATCGCGGTCGGCGTGCCCACCGCGCCGATCAGCGCGAACACCCTGTCGTCCTCGAGCAGCTGCAGCGTCTGCGCCACCGAGCGATCGGGGTCGTAGCCGTCGTCGCGGCTGATGAGCTGGAGCTTGCGGCCATGGACGCCGCCCTTGCCGTTGATCTCGTTGAACGCCGCGACGATGCCTTGCCGCATGCGCTGCCCGAGCGCGGAGGAGGGACCTTCGAGCGCGGCCGCCTGGCCGAACAGGATCGCATCGTCGCTGACGCCGACCTCGTCGCCCTTCGCGGGCAGCATTGCCGCGGTCAGCAATGCGATGGTCAAGGCGAGGTATGTCGCGGAGCGCGATCGTGTCATGTGGGTGCTTGTCGGATGCAGGACGCGTTGCGGAAACGATAGTTCTGCGGGCTGAACAGGTCGCTAACCGGCGCCGCGCCGACGATCCGTAAGACTCCGGGTAAAACCGGCAAGTTACTGCCAGTCTGCTGCAACTTTGCAGGCCGATCGTTAACTAAGCCGCGCAATCCCGGACGACCGGGTTCCGAAATTTTGCAGTTCTTAACCCCGATCCTTGTCCGATAGTGGTTCCGGCGGCTCAACCAGAAGTTCGAGCCGCCGCGCCGATGGGGACTTGCGGATCAAGATGGGCGGTCGCGATCAGAACGATCAGGATCGGAAACGGATGACCGGATGGTGGCGTGCCGCGCCGCTGCTCGGGCTCTATCGCCCTGCGCTGGTCGCGGTTGCCGTCGGCCTGCTGTTCTCGGTCGCGGGCGCGGCCGCCGTTGCGCGATGGGAAAACCGCGTCAACAAGCTCGAGTTCGAGAACGCGGCCGAAACCGAAGCGATCGTCATGCAGAACGGCATGAGCGAGTATATCTCTAGGCTCGTCGCGCTGCGCACGCTGTTCGAATCGACCAAAGACGAAATCACCCGCAGCGAATTCGAGACCTTCAGCACCCGTCTGTTCGAGCGCCATCCCGGCATGCTGCGAATCGCCTGGCTGCCGCGCGTCAACCGCAAGGAGCGCGCCGAATACGAGGCAGCCGCGATCACGGACGGCGTGCCCGGCTATCGCATCAAGTCGCTCCAGGGTGATGCCTTCGCGGTCGCGCCGCAGAGCGACGAATATTTTCCGGTGTTCTACTCGACCCAGCCCAAGACCTCGCAGGTCTACGGCATGGATTACGCGACCGTCCCGGAACGTCGTGCGGCCCTGGAGCGGGCGCGCGACAACGATCGGATCGCGGCCCTCCGCACCCGCCTGTTCGAACCCAAGGAGGGCGGCCGGCTGCCCGACGTCCTCGTGGCCATTCCCGTCTACGCCAAAGGGACGTCGCGCGAGACGGTCGCCGACCGGCGCCGCAATCTGGCCGGCTTCGTCGTCGGCGTGTTCGACCTGCCGGTGCTGGTCCAGTCCATTCGCGTGACCACCGGCGCAAGCCCCGCGGTCAGCGTCAACGTCTATCCGCCCTTCACGGGACAGATCGTCAGCCTCGAACAAAGCCTGCCGGATTATTCGTCGGCCGCCACGGCGCCGCAGTCGATGCGGGACGTCGCGCGGGCCCTGCACTGGTCGGGCAGTCTCAAGATCGGCGACACCGACTGGCAGGTGCGCGCCATGCCGACGGCCGGCGGCGCGCTCGAGACGTCCTACGATCGCGCGGTCGCGGTCCTCATCGTCGGCATGCTGCTGACGCTGTCGCTGTCGACTTATCTCATGCTGGCAAGCCGCAATTCGCGGCGCCTGTCGCTGGCGAACCGTCGGGTGCTCGAGCTCGCCCAGACCGACATCCTGACCGGCCTGCCGAACCGTGCCTTCTTCCTCGCCCGGCTCGACGATCTCAACGGCCAGCTCAACGACAGCGGTTCGACCTTCTCGATCCTGATGCTCGATCTCGACCGCTTCAAGAACGTCAACGACTCGCTCGGTCACGGCGCCGGCGATGCGCTGCTGCGCCAGGTGGCGCAGCGGCTGAAATCCGCGCTGCGCGCCACCGACGTCTTGGCGCGACTCGGCGGCGACGAGTTCGCCATCATCCAGGAGGGCTGCGAGGACCAGCGCGTCTGCTCCACCGAGCTGGCGGGACGGATCGCCAAGCTCGTGGCCGAACCGTTCCTCCTGCCCGGACATCGCGTCGAGATCGGCACCAGCATCGGCATTGCGATCGCGCCGGACCATGGCAGCGACCAGGAGCAGTTGCTGAAGAAGGCCGACCTTGCGCTCTATCGCTCGAAATCAGCGGGCCGCAACTGCTTCACCATCTACGACGAGGCGATGTCGGCCGAGCTCGAGGCGCGCAGCACGCTGGAAGGCGACCTGCGCGACGCCATCGCGCTCTGCCAGCTCGAGGTGCACTACCAGCCGTTCGTCGATGCGGCCAGCGGCCAGCGGCGCGGCTTCGAGGCGCTGGTGCGCTGGCGGCATCCGAGCCGCGGCCTGATCCCACCGGACCAGTTCATTCCGCTGGCGGAGGAGACCGGGCTGATCGTGCCGCTCGGCGAATTCGTGCTGCGGCGCGCCTGCGCGGATGCGGCCAGCTGGCCCTCCGGCCTTGCGGTCGCGGTGAACTTGTCGCCGATCCAGTTCAAGGAGGCCGAGCTGTTCGAGATGATCTGCGCGGCGCTCGCCGATTCCGGCCTGCCACCGCAGCGGCTGGAGATCGAGATCACGGAATCGGTCCTGCTCGAACGCGGCGTCGAGAACCTCGCTTTCATGGAGCGGCTGAAGAGTATCGGCATCGAGCTCGCGCTCGACGATTTCGGCACCGGCTATTCGTCGCTCAGCTATCTGACCACGTTCCCGTTCGACAAGATCAAGATCGACAAGTCGTTCATCCGCAACCTGACGCATCAGCCGCGCAGTTCCGCCATCATCGCCTCGATCGTGACGCTGGCGCGCGGGCTGGACATGTCGGTCACCGCCGAGGGCGTCGAGACATGCGAGGAGTTCGAGCGGCTGAAAGCGCTCGGCGTCAATTTCGCGCAAGGCTATCTGTTCGGGCGTCCGCAGCCGGTCGACCAGATCGCATTCGACGAGTCCGTCCGGCCTTCGCAACTCGACGCCGCCTGAGCGCTCGTCTCCTCRGGATGAGGCTAAGCGGCATCGGTGCTTGCCAAACCTGCTACCGCGCACTCCGTCCTCATCCTGAGGAGCCCGCCAGAGCGGGCGTCTCGAAGGATGGGCCGCAAGAAATCCTCCAGCCGCGTCCTCTCGAATGCGATTGCGCCGGACGGGCATCCGCGAAAAGCGCTTGACCCGGGCGTCCCCGGATGGTCGGTAGGATCGTCTAGGGATGAAATAAACACAACATGCGGCTTCCGTTCTTCTACGGCTGGGTCGTGGTCGCGGTGACCTTCGTCACCATGGCCATCGGCGTCAACGCACGCACCGCGTTCTCGCTGTTCTTTCCGCCGATCATCTCCGAATTCGGCTGGGAGCGCGGGATCACGGCGGGCGCATTCTCCTTCGGCTTCGTGGTGTCGGGCGTGGTCAGCCCGCTGATCGGTCGCCTGATGGACCGCGCCGGTCCCCGCGCGGTGATGGAGCTCGGCGTCGTGCTGATGGGCGGCGGGCTGCTGCTCGCTCCGCTCACAAGCGAGCCCTGGCATCTCTACGTGACCATCGGCGTCATGGTCGGCGCCGGCAGCGTCTGTCTCGGCTATTCCGGCCAGTCGCTGTTCCTGCCGAACTGGTTCATCCGCAAGCGCGGCTTCGCCATCGGCATCGCCTTCGCCGGCGTCGGCATCGGCTCGGTGACGCTGCTGCCATGGGTGCAGCACATGATCGAACAGACCGGCTGGCGCACGGCCTGCACCGCGATGGGTCTGCTCATCCTGATCGTGCTGGCGCCGATCAACCTGTTCCTGCACAAGCGCCCCGAGGATATCGGCCTTCGACCGGATGGCGATGCCGCGCCGGCCGCCGGCGCCGCAAAGCCGGTCTCCAACATCGTCGATCCCGTCTGGGTCGGCACCGAGTGGACGCTCAAGCGCGCCGTCGGGACGGCGCGGTTCTGGTGGATCGCGGTCGGCTATTTCTCCGGCCTGTACATCTGGTACGCGGTGCAGGTGCACCAGACCAAGTTCCTGCTCGATATCGGCTTCAGCCCCGGTGTCGCGGTGTGGGCGCTTGGCATCGTCAGCCTGCTCGGCATTCCCGGCCAGATCGTGCTGGGCCATGTTTCCGACCGCATTGGACGGGAATGGGTCTGGGCCATCAGCTGCGCAGGTTTTGCGATCTGTTTCGCGGCACTGATGGCGCTGAAGTTCGAGCCTTCGCTCTGGCTCGTCTATCTCATGGTGTTCGCGCAAGGCGCGCTCGGCTACGGCCTCACCTCGATCATGGGCGCGGTGGTGTTCGAGATCTTCCAGGGCAAGCACCAGGGCAGCATCTTCGGCACGATCATGCTGGCGGCCCTGGCCGGCGGCGCGGCCGGTCCCTGGCTCACGGGTTTTCTCCATGATCGCACGGGCGATTACACGCTCGCCTTCGCCATCGCCATCGTCGTGAGTGCATTGTCGGCGCTGTCGGTATGGCGGGCGTCGCCCGGCAAGGTGCGGGCCGTGGCCGGACGGCTGCACAAGCTCCAGGGCGCACGCGCGGAGTAGGTTCCACACGCATCGGATTACCTTCGTCTCTTTCGCGGACCGTTAAGCATGCCGCGTCTTGGCGGGACGCGGCGGGACTGCAAAAATATCTTGGACACCATCGAAGCGCTAGCCTCGATCGATTTCTGCTTCTTCCCGATCACTCCGGGTCCAACGATGTCTGCCTCCGATTCTCTTGCGACAGAAACTCCGGAACTGCTGCTGGCTGCGCTCGAACGCGCCGGCGATGGCGTCGTCATCGTCGATGACGCGCAGCGCATCAGGCACTTCAACAGCGCCGCGGAGCGGATCTGGAAGCTCGCGCGCACCGAGGTGCTCGGTCGCGATGCCGGCCTTCTCACCCTCAAATGCCTCCAGGTCGATGCGGTCACGGATTTCCGCGACGAGATCAGCCTCGTGCGGCGCGACGGCAGCCGCATCAAGGCGGCCATCACGCTGTCCTCCGCGACCATCGATGGCGCGGTCCATCACATCGTGTTCGCCCGCGACGTCACCGCGGAGGCCGAGCGCCGTGTGCGGATCGGGCTTCTCCACGCCGTTTCCGACYAGACCAACCGCGTGGTGATCATCACCGACACCGAGCAGAACATCGTCTACGTCAATTCGGCGTTCACTTCGCTGTTCGGCTATACCAGCGAGGAGGCCGAAGGGCGCCGCGCGGGCGCGCTCATCGCCGGCCGCCACACCGATCGCAAGGCCGTCGCCAAATTCGTCAAGCGTTTGATGCATGGCGGCCGCCGCGGCGAGGCCGAGGTGCTCGCCTACGACAAGGACGGCGAGGAGATCTGGGTCTGCGCCCGGATCGATGCCTTCCGCGACAAGAAGGGCAGGGTCAGGCACATCTTCGCGCTGCTCGAGGACATCACCGAGACCAAGCAGCTGCGCTCGCTCCAGCAGCTCATCATGAGCGCGCTGGCCGACGAGGTTCCGATCGCCGAGATCGCCGACCGGCTGTGTCGCCGCGTCGAGGAGATTGCGCCCGACGTCGTCTGCTCGCTGCTTCACGTCGATGCCGCGGGCCTGATCCACCCGCTCGGGGGTCCGAGCCTGCCCGAGGACTATTCCCGCGCACTGGACGGCGTTGCGATCGGCCCCGATGTCGGCTCCTGCGGAACGGCTGCCTATTATGGCGAGCCGGTCCTGGCTGAAGATCTCGACACCGATCCGCGCTGGCAGCCTTACAAGGCGATGCCGCTCGGGATTGGCCTGCGCGCCTGCTGGTCGACCCCGGTCAAGGCCAAGGACGGAAGGGTCATCGCCACCTTCGCCTTCTACTACCGGGAACCGCGCGCGCCGAGCAACTGGCACCGGCGCATCGTCGACGCCTGCGTCAACCTCGGCGCGTTTGCGATCGAGCGCAAGGAGGCGCGCGCGGAGATCGCGCGGCTCGCCTATCACGACATCCTCACCGGCCTGCCCAACCGCGCGCAGCTGCGGCACCTGATCTCCGCCGCGATCGACGCCTGTCCGACCGGCAGCCACGTCGCGCTGGCCTTCCTCGACGTCGACCATTTCAAGGACGTCAACGATACGCTCGGTCACGCCGCCGGCGACGAGCTCCTGATCCAGCT
>NZ_JBFUES010000121.1:0-11847 GCF_056403875.1 Bradyrhizobium sp. P2_E8 | reverse complement strand
AGTCGACGGCGTCGACATGGTGACCGTCGTCACCGAGGGCATCTTCTCCTATTGCGGCATCAAGGTGAAGATCGACACCGACCGCTATCTCGGCCCGGAGACCGCAACCGTCCGCGCCCAGGGCGAGGCGGTCGGCCACGTAACCACAAGCGAATACGGCTCGCAGATGCTGTCGCTCGGCGGCGTGCATCACCTGACCGGCGGCTCCAAGAAGGAAGGCCGCGTCACCTGCGACACGCTGATGGACCTCGCCAATTGCAAGGCGGTCGAGTTCACCATCGACGGCGGCGCCACGGTGGTGGTGCAGGCCGGCCAGCCGCCGATCGTCAACGGCGTGAAGGAAGAGCGCATGCGCGTCGGCTGCGGCTCGGCGACGATCGGCATGTTCGCCAAGCAATGGCACGGCAAGGTCGACGAGGTCGTCGTTGTCGACGACCACATCACCGGCGTGCTCTCGGAGCACCAGGCCGGCAAGCTGCTCGACATCGCCGACACCGGCATCAAGATGAAGGGCCGGCGCTCGACGCCCGGTCGCTATTTTCAGGTCGCCGATCCCGGCACCGGCTGGGGCGGCACCAACATCTCCGATCCGCTCGCGATTCTCGGGCCGTTCGATGCCAAGGAGGCCAAGCCTGGCCTCTCCATGCTCATGGTCTCCACGACGGGCGAACACTCTTCCTATTACGTGCTCGACGAGGCCCTGAAGCCGGTCGAGACCGAGATGCCTGATGATTTGAAGTTCTCGGTCGAGCGCATCCAGGAGAATTGCGAGCCGGCGCTGTGCACCGTGCTGTTCATGGCTGGTGCGGGCGGTTCGCTGCGCGCGGGCGTCACCGACAATCCAGTGCGGCTGACGCGCTCGGTGAAGGACGCGCTGACCCGCGTCACCAGCGGCGGCGCACCGGTCTATGTCTGGCCCGGCGGCGGCATCACCTACATGGTCGACGTGACGCAGATGCCTTCAGGCGCGTTCGGCTATGTGCCGACGCCTGCGCTGGTCGCGCCGATCGAGTTCACGATGAAGCTGTCCGACTATGCCGCACTCGGCGGACACATGGATTATGTGAAGCCGCTCTCCGAGGTGCAGGGCGGCGACGATGTCCGGCAGTTGCCCTGGCAGAACCCAATTCCGGGGCCCCGGGCATGACGCGGCTCCCGCAAATCGCATGGCTGTCTGATGGTCGGCGGCTGCATTTGCAGGATGGTCCGATTGATCTGATCGTCGAGGCGAGGGGGGACGCGAGCCAGGTGCGAGCGGCCTATGATGCCGCGGCGCGCCGTTTCACCGGGCTGCTCGATGAGCTCTGCCTGGAGCTGACGGAGTTGCGCAAGGCAGCGGAACCCGGAGCGTGCGCACTGAAGGGCGTCGTTGCCCGCCGCATGTATGCCGCCGTTGCGCCCCATGCCCCCGATTGCTTCATCACGCCGATGGCCGCGGTGGCCGGCAGCGTGGCCGAGGAGATTCTGGGCGCAATGCTGAGCGCGGCATCGCTCGACCAGGCCTATGTCAATAATGGCGGCGACATCGCGCTGCATCTTGCGCGAGGCGAGCATTTTTCGGTCGGCCTGATGGACCGGCCCGGTCGCGACGGCGTGATGCGGAGGATGAAAGTCGTTGCTGATGATCCCGTGCGGGGGATCGCGACCAGCGGGCGCCATGGCCGCAGCTTTTCGCTTGGGATCGCAGATGCCGTGACCGTGCTGGCGGCAACGGCCTCGCAAGCCGATGCGGCGGCAACGATCATCGCCAACGCCGTCGATCTGCCCGGGCATCCTGCCATCGTCCGGCAGCCTGCGAACGAGCTTCAGCCCGACAGCGATCTCGGCGCGCGCCTCGTCACCCGCGACGTCAGTGAGTTGTCGCCGACCGAGATTGCGGCCGCGCTGGAATCTGGCGCGGAATGTGCACGACATTTGTTCGATCGCGGATTGATCGAGGGCGCCGTGATGCAGCTTAGTGGTGATATGCTTGTCATCGGACCGAAAGATATTGAACGGCAGCGATCGCGCCCGCCTGTGCTGGAGAACGCGGTTCATGCCTGAACAGGGACGAGCCCAAGGGAAACAATCATGAGCGCGATCATCCGGAAGATCGTCACCGTCGTCGAAGAGACGCAAATGGAGATGGGCCGCCAGGTCTCGCCGCCGACCCGGCGCGCCGCGGCCATTGCCGTGATCGAAAATCCCTTCGCCGGAAAATATGTCGAGGACCTTTCGCCGTTGATCGCGATCGGCGAGGAGCTCGGCGAGCTCCTGTCGAAGCGCGCGGTCGCGGCGCTGGGGATCGACGGGGCGAAGGCGCAGAGCTACGGCAAGGCGGCGGCCGTCGGCGAGAACGGCGAGCTCGAGCATGCGGCCGCGATCCTTCACCCGAAGATGGGCGCGCCGGTGCGCAAGGTGTTGAGCAAGGGCGCGGCGCTGATCCCGTCGTCGAAGAAGCGCAGCGGCCCCGGCACGACGCTCGACATTCCCCTGGGGCACAAGGATGCAGCCTTCGTGCGCAGCCATTTCGACGGCATGGAAGTGCAGATCAACGACGCGCCGCGCGCCAACGAGATCATGGTCGCGGTCGCCGTCACCGACAGCGGCCGTCCGCTGCCACGCGTCGGCGGGCTGACGGTTGCGGAAGTCAAGGGCGAGGACGGTCTGAGATAGAGCTTGAACCGGGGAGGCCGGCACAGCTTCTCCGATAACATCGCGCTGAAGACGTAGAGAGTTCAAAACTGGAGGTTGGGATGCGAGCAAGAAACTATTTTGTGGGCGCGGCCTTCGCGCTTCTGGCGGGCGGCATGGCTCATTCGGCCATGGCACAGGACATCAAGATCGGCGAGATCAACAGCTACTCGCTGCTGCCGGCCTTCACCGAGCCTTATCGCAAGGGCTGGCAGCTCGCGGTGGAAGAGATCAACGCGGCCGGCGGCATCAACGGCAAGAAGCTCGTCGTCGTCTCCAAGGACGATGGCGGCAAGCCGGCGGACGCGCAGACCGCGGCCAACGAGCTCGTGTCGAGCGAAGGCGTGGCGATGCTGACGGGGACGTTCCTGTCGAACATCGGTCTGGCCGTCAGCGACTTCGCGAACCAGAAGAAGGTATTCTTCCTCGCGGCCGAGCCACTGACGGACGCGGTGACCTGGTCGAAGGGCAACAAGTACACCTTCCGCCTGCGGCCTTCGAACTACATGCAGGCCGCGATGCTGGTGGAAGCAGCCAGCAAGCTGCCGGCCAAGCGCTGGGCCACGATCGCGCCGAACTATGAGTACGGCCAGTCGGCAGTTGCCGTGTTCAAGAAGCTGATGTCGGAGAAGCGCCCCGACATCCAGTGGGTGGACGAGCAATGGCCGCCGCAGGGCAAGATCGATGCGGGCCCGGTGGTGCAGGCGGTTGCCGCGGCCAATCCCGAGGCGATCCTCAACGTCACCTTCGGCGCCGACCTCGTGAAGCTCGTGCGTGAAGGCAACACCCGCGGCCTGTTCAAGGGGCGCGAGGTCGTCTCCTTCCTGACCGGCGAGCCGGAATATCTCGATCCGCTCAAGGACGAGACGCCGGAGGGCTGGATCGTCACCGGCTATCCCTGGTACTCGATCAAAACGCCCGAGCATGATGCGTTCCTGAAGGCCTATCAGGCCAAGTACAACGACTATCCGCGTCTCGGCTCGATCGTCGGCTACCAGACTATCAAGTCGGCCGCCGCGATCCTGGCGAAGGCCGGCTCCACCGATCCGGAGAAGCTGATTGCCGCGGCGGAGGGCCTGTCGATGCCGTCGCCGTTCGGCGAGATCACCTTCCGCAAGATCGACCACCAGTCGACGCTCGGCGCTTACGTCGGCAAGACCGCGCTGAAGGACGGCAAGGGCGTGATGGTGGACTCGTCTTACAAGAAGGGCGCGGACTATCTGCCCAGCGATGCCGAAGTCGAGAAGCTGCGGCCGAAGGATTGATCTCCGCTGCCGTAGGGTGGGTTAGCCCTGCGGACTGCGCGTAGCGCAGACCGCTTGGCGTAACCCACCACTTTCGGTGCAACACGAGAAGAGGTGGTGGGTTACGCTTCGCTAACCCACCCTACGACTTCACCCAACCCGGACCGCCTATGGCCTTTTATGTCGTACAGTTTCTGACCGGTCTCGCCAGCGCAGCGTCGCTGTTCCTGGTGGCCTCGGGCCTGTCGATCATCTTCGGCGTGACGCGGATCGTGAATTTCGCGCATGGCGCCTTCTACATGATCGGCGCCTACATCGCCTTCACGCTCAGCGAGCGGTTTTCGGGCGCATTCGGCTTCTGGGGCAGTATTGTCGCGGCCGCGCTGGCCGTGGCGCTGATCGGTGTCATTGTCGAGATGGTGCTGCTCCGCCGCATCTATCATGCGCCCGAACTGTTCCAGTTGCTCGCGACCTTCGGCCTGACCTTGATGGTCGAGGACCTCGTCGTGCTGATCTGGGGACCCGACGATCTCGTCGGCCGCCGCGCGCCGGGCTTCAAGGGCGCGATCGATTTCTTCGGCCAGAACATCCCGAGCTATGACCTGTTCCTGATCGTGCTCGGCCCGGTCGTGCTCGGCATTCTCTGGCTGTTGTTCCAGCGCACGCGCTGGGGCGTGCTGGTGCGCGCGGCAACGCAGGACCGCGACATGGTCGCAGCCCTCGGCGTCAACCAGAAATGGTTGTTCACGTCGGTGTTCGCAGTCGGCGTCTTCCTCGCCGCACTCGGCGGCGCGCTCCAGATCCCGCGCGATGCCGTGCATCACGCGATGGATTTGCGCATCATCGTCGAGGTCTTCGTCGTGGTGGTGATTGGCGGCCTCGGCAGCATCGTCGGCGCCTTCGTCGCTGCGGTGCTGGTCTCCGAGCTCAACGCCTTCGGCATCCTGATCYTCCCGAAGATCTCCATCATCCTCGTCTTCCTGGTGATGGCGGTGGTGCTGATCGTCCGCCCCTGGGGCCTGTTCGGCAAGCCGGAGGCGCCGGCGCGCAGGACGCCGGGTCTCACCGTCAACCCGTGGCGTCCGCTGACGTCGAACGAGCGGCTGGCGGCGCTGGCAACGCTCGTCATCGCCGCGACGCTGCCGCTGTTCGCCGGCAACTACGCGCTGACCGTCGGCTCGGAGATCGCGATCTTCGTGATCTTCGCCGTCAGCCTGCATTTCCTGATGTCGGTCGGTGGGCTCGCATCCTTCGGTCACGCCGCCTATTTCGGCCTCGGCGCCTATGGCGTCGCCTTCCTGGCCAAGATGGCGGGGCTGCCGATGATCGTGTGCCTGCTGCTCGGGCCGCTGCTCGGCTGCATGGGCGCGGCGGTGTTCGGCTTCTTCGCCGTGCAACTCTCCGGCGTCTATTTCGCGATGCTGACGCTCGCCTTCGCCCAGATCGTCTGGTCGATCGCCTTCCAGTGGGTGAGCGTGACCGGCGGCGACAATGGCATTCTGGGCGTATGGCCGGAAAAATGGGCGGCGAGCCCGTCGCATTTCTATTGGCTCGCGCTCGGCGTCGCGGCGCTCGTCACGATCGCGCTGCGGGCCATGGTGTTCTCGCCGTTCGGCTACGCGCTCCGCGCCACGCGCGACTCGCTCCTGCGCAGTGAAGCGATCGGCATCAACGCCAAGCGCATCCAGTGGACGGCCTTCGTGATCGCGGGCACGACCGCCGGCATCGGCGGCGCGCTGTTCGCCTATCTCAAGGGCAGCGTCTTCCCTGACAATCTCGGCATCTCGCTCTCGGTCGACGCGCTGGTCATGGTGCTGCTCGGCGGCGTCGAGACGGTGTCGGGCGCGGTGATCGGTGCCATCGTCTACAAGGCCCTCAACATCTGGCTGGTCAGCCAGACCGATCTGTCGAAGCTCGTGCTCGGCGGCTTCATCGTGCTGATCGTCGTCGTCTTCCCCAAGGGCATCGTCGGCATGCTGGAGATGCTGGCGCAGCGCCGCAGGAAGACATCGCCGCCGGGATCTCCCCTGCTTGCCAAGCCGATCGAGTCCGCCGAATGAGCGTTGCACCCCCACTTCTCGCGGTCGAAGGCCTGACCAAATCCTATGGCGGCATCCATGCCGTGCGCGGCGTCTCGTTCTCGCTGCGTGCCGGCGAAATCCTGGCACTGATCGGCCCGAACGGCGCCGGCAAGAGCACCTGCTTCGACATGCTCAACGGCCAGAACAAACCGGATTCCGGCCACGTCCGCCTGCTTGGTGAAGAAACCACCGGCAAGAAGCCGCGTGAAATCTGGCGGCTCGGGGTAGGGCGCACATTCCAGATCACCGCGACGTTCGCGACCATGACGGTGCGCGAGAATGTGCAGGTCGCGCTGATCTCGCACGGGAAGCAGCTGTTCAACCTCTGGGGCTCGGCGCCGAAGTTCGATCGCGGCGAAGCCGGCCGCTTGCTCGAGCTCGTCGGCATGGGCGGCTATGCGGACCGGCCCTGCGGCGAGCTGGCCTATGGCGACCTCAAGCGGCTCGAGCTTGCGGTCGCGCTCGCCAACGAGCCAAAGCTGCTGCTGATGGACGAGCCGACCGCCGGCATGGCGCCGCGCGAGCGCGTCGACCTGATGCGGTTGACGGCTCAAATCGCGCGGGAAAAATCAATCGGCGTGCTCTTCACCGAGCATGACATGGACGTGGTATTCGAGCATGCCGACCGCATCATCGTGCTCAATCGTGGCACGCTGATCGCGGAAGGCTCGCCGGCGGAAGTGCGCAGCAATCCGCAGGTGCAGGCAGTCTATCTCGGCGAGGGCCTGCTTTACGATGCCGAGCATCGCGAGGGAGCCTCGACATGAAGCTCACGGTGCAGGACCTCAACAGCCATTACGGCCCGGCGCATATCCTGTTCGACATCGGCTTCGAGGTCGGCCAGGGAGAGGTGGTTGCGCTGCTCGGGCGCAACGGCGCGGGCAAGTCGACGACGTTCCGCTCGATCGTCGGCCTCGTGGCGCAGCGCTCGGGCCGCATCATGTTCGAGGGCAAGGATGTATCGGTGCGGCCGACGCACGAGATCGTGCGCGAGGGGCTCGGCTATGTGCCGGAGGAGCGGCGAATCTTCACCGATCTGACGGTGGAGGAGAATCTCGAAGTCGGTCGGCAACCGAAGCGTCCGAACGCGCCATATTGGACGCGCGACAAGCTGTTCACGCTGTTTCCAAACCTCGGCGAGATGAAGAACCGACCGGGCGGCCGCATGAGCGGCGGCGAGCAGCAGATGCTCACCATCGCGCGCACGCTGATGGGCAATCCGTCGCTGGTGCTGCTCGACGAGCCGTCGGAAGGCTTGTCGCCGAAGATCGTGGAGCAGATGGTCGATGCCATCCGGACCATGAAGAAGGAGGGCGTCAGCATCGTCGTCTCCGAGCAGAATCTGCATTTCGCGCGGTTGATCTCCGACCGTGCCTATATCATCGAGCGCGGTCGCATCTGCTTCGGGGGCACCATGGCCGAGCTCGACGCGCGTCCGGACATCCGCGACGCGCATCTGTCGTTGTGACAGCAAAGGGAAGGGCGGGGAGCGGATGGCGAGAAGCGTTGCGGCGAAGAAGAGCGTCAAACCGGCAAAACCGCCTTACGTGCTCGACGAGCAGGTCGGCTTCATCCTGCGCCAGGTCTGGCAGCGTCACAGCTCGATCTTCTCCCGCGACATCGGCACCAATCTGACGCCGACGCAATGGGCGGCGCTGTCAAAGCTCGCCGAGACCGGGCCGTGCTCGCAGAACCAGCTGGGACGGCTGACCGCGATGGACGTCGCGACCATCAAGGGCGTGATCGACCGCCTGACGGCGCGCGGCTTGACCGAGACCAGCCAGGATCCCGAGGACGGACGGCGTCTGCTCGTGAGCCTGACGCGCGCCGGTCAGCAGCTTGCCGAGAAACTGGCGCCGAACGCGCTCGCCATCACCCGCGAGACGCTCGCGCCGCTCGACGCCAAGGAGCGCGAGACGCTGATGGCGCTGTTGGACAAGCTGCGGTGAATGTCGGCCGCGAATTTCGCGATCCTTATGAAGGCATGTGGAGCGGTGCAACGTAGGTCTGGACGAGGTTGCCGAGAATGATCGTCCCGTTGTAGATGCCATGTGCGAGTACGCACACGCTCACTCCAACGCGCCGTAGTCGCAGGACGGTCAGAACGATCGTCAGCGGCAGCACGAGTAGCGGCGCGAGGATGCCGTTAGGAACATGCGAGCCGAGGAAGAGAGCAGCGGAGATCGTGCCTGCCTTCCAGGGTGGCATGATACTGGACAGACGGCCCCATACGTATCCGCGGTAAAATATCTCTTCCGCCACGGGGGCCACGATGACGAGAAGGACCGCAATGGCCAGCCAATAGATCGGCGACATATCGTGCAGGAAATTCCTCGTCAGCAGGGTTGTGG
This sequence comes from Bradyrhizobium sp. P2_E8, assembly GCF_056403875.1. Taxonomy (NCBI): domain Bacteria; kingdom Pseudomonadati; phylum Pseudomonadota; class Alphaproteobacteria; order Hyphomicrobiales; family Nitrobacteraceae; genus Bradyrhizobium; species Bradyrhizobium sp. P2_E8. Next base: position 3,498 of record NZ_JBFUES010000121.1, on the reverse strand, counting down.
TGATGGCCCAATGAACCGAGCCGAGCAGGCCCAGCGGCACGCAAACCAGGATCAGCAGCGATACGGGGCGGCGGAGTCCGTTCATCAGATCGGGAAGAAACTGTCGGAGCCTCTCCTTGAGCTCGTCGCGGGCGAAGAGCAGGTACGTCGCGTTCACCATCAACATCGACAGAATCGCGAGCGATTGAACGTACGCAAACTCTTGGGTCAGATGGAGTAAGGAGGCGGAACGGGTCGCCGCTCCGACGAAGGCCACGACGAAGCCGACGACGAAGCTGACCAATAAGGAGCTTGCCAGGGCTGCCAGCACTTGGCAGACGCAGCTGCGGACCACAGACCACTGGCTCTGGACTGGAAGCGGAAGGTCGGCGACCTGTTCACTCACGAAGGGCTCCTTGTTCGGATAGGATGCCGATGGCGGCGCAACCTTAGCTAGACATGATCGCCGCGCAAAACTCTTTTTGCCGTCGGCCGACGCCGGTCTGCGCAGCGCTTTTCCAGCGAGCCTAAGGAGCGCGAGATGCTGATGGCGCTGTTGAACAAGCTGCGGTGAGCTCGCGACTAATCTCGATGAAAGCTCCATCGAGGTTTCCCGGCATGAGAGTGGTGCACTGCGTTGCGGTGGTTTTGAGTCTTGGCGCGGCGCTGGCGAGCGAGTGTGCTCCCGCCAGGGCGGCGCAAGCCTATGAAGGGTTCTGGGCGTCGACCAAGAAGGATTGCCGCAATGACGACAGCCCCAACCGTATGAGCATCGAGGGCGGCAATCGCCTCTATTGGTATGAGACGCGATGCCGCGCCAGTGCGATCACCGCTGACGGGAAGCTCGGCTGGAAGATGCGGCTCGCCTGCGAAGGCGAGGGAGACAAGTTTCGCTCCAATCCCCGGATTTCGATTGCCGCTGACGGCAAGCTGGTGATCGACAACGGCCCGGTGGGACAAGCCAAGCGCCAGGTCTATGTGCGTTGTGAGCTGCCCAAGCCGCGCTGATCGGGCGGCTTACGTCTTTCCCGGCCATTTGGCCCGGTAGCGGATTTCGCTGCCGTCGGCCTGCGATTGCCAAGGGCCGAAGTCGGCCGTGTGCGGTGCCTTGGCGGATATTCCGATCGGATAGAGCCGGCTCGGCTGGCCCTCGATGTTGACCGCGAGCTGCCGGTGCGAGGTTCGAAAGGCGAGTTCGACCTCGCCGGCGATGACCGGCTTGTCGCCGTCGCGGCGGAAGCGGCCGACGCTTGGCTCTCCCGGCATGGTGTTGAGATCGGTTTGCAGCTCGATGGCGATGCCTTGCGCCGATGCCGGCACCGTCGTTCCGGCCGGGAGGCGCACCTCGAACAGAAGCAGGGGATTGGCGGCGTTGGGATTGAGCCAGGGCGTGGCTGTCGTCACGGCGTAGGCGTAGTAGCCGACACCGGCGGCGGCGCAGAGAAACACGACGACGGCGAGCGATTTCAGACTGTTGCGCGCGAGGCTGCCCGCGCTTCCGTCCACGCGTGTCGCCAGCCGGGTGGCCAGCACGAGGCCGGCGATCGCGCCGAACAGTGCCAGCAGGCCCGACGTGATCAGGTCCGCCCGGTTGCCGAAGCCGCCGAGCTCGAGCGGCAAAAGCGTGGCGATGAATCCCGCCACCGCACCGACGACGCCGGCGGCAATCCGCAACCAACCTCTCATGTCCGCCTCGACGCTCCAGCAAATGAAATGCCGCCGCCAGGGCTGCCTGCGTTAGACGCGACAGGCCGGAGATGTGTTCAATGCTTCCGAGGGGCGCGCCGAGCGGCGGACCACTCCGGCTGGGTCACTTCGCCACCACTTCCGGCACCTTGCCCGCCGGCGGCGTGTTCCGGCTCCTCTGCGTCCGCACGATGCCGTCGATGATGGTCATGCCGATGCCGGGGAGGTCGCCGAGCTGGACGCTCTCCAGGATGTTCTTGCCCGGCGAGTGCTGCGCCTTGTCCATGATGACGAAATCCGCAGCGCGGCCGACCTCGATCAGGCCGCAATCGAGCTGTCGCATCCGCGCCGTGTTGCCGGTGGCAAGGCAGAACGCGATCTCGGCAGGCAGCTCACCGATCGAGGACAGCATCGAGACCATGCGCAAGATGCCGAGCGGCTGCACGCCGGAGCCGGCCGGCCCGTCGGTGCCCAGGATGACGCGGTGCAGGTCGCCCATTTCGCGCGCGATGCGCAACGTGTAGAGCGCCGAGCGCTCATTGCCGTTATGAACGATCTCGAGCCCGCGCTTGCAGCCCTCGCAGATGCAGCGGATCTGGTCGTCGGGAAGGGCGGTGTGGCCGCCATTGATGTGGCCGACCACGTCGGTGTCGGCCTCCAGCACCACATCCTTGTCGATCAGGCCGGAGCCGGGGATCGAGGGGCCGCCGGTGTGGATCGTGCTCTGGATGCCGTATTTGCGCGCCCAGCCGACCATTTTTCGCGCCGTCGGTCCGTCCTTGACGCCACCGAGGCCGACTTCGCCGAGCAGCTTGACGCCGGCGGCGGCCAATTCCTTGAAGTCCTCTTCGACCATCTCGCATTCGATGACCGGCGCGCCGGCATGAACCTTCACGCCGCCGGGACGCAACGTCCAGAACGCGCGCTGGGCGAAGATCGCCATCGCCTTCAGCCCCACCACGTCGCGGGGGCGGCCGGGCATGTGCACTTCGCCTGCCGAGATCATGGTGGTGATGCCGCCATGGAGGGAGCTGTCGATCCAGTTGATCTGGTTCTGGCGCGGCGTCCAGTCGCCGGCGACGGGGTGGACATGGCTGTCGATCAGGCCGGGGGTCACCGTGGTACCGTTGGCATCGACGATGGTGGTCGCGCCTTCCGTGTCGAGATCCTTGTAGCGGCCGATCGCGGTGATCCTGCCGTTCTCGGCGACGATGGTGTCGCCGTCCAGGATCGGCTTTTCCAGCGCGCCCGACAGGATCAGGCCGATATTGCGGATCACGAGCTTCGAGGGTCCGGTGGCCTGGGGTGCGTCATGCGCCATGGAAGGGGGTCCTTGTCCTTAACTGCAACGCTGTCGATCTTGGGCAGCCTTGACCAAGGGATCAAGCCGGATTATTCATTAGTATACGAATGATCGTGTACAAACGACGCATAGCTGACCGCCTCGGAACCGCAACGTAGCGACACGGAAGGGTGAGATGAGCAATTTCAACCAGGAAAGCGTATTGAGCGTCCACCACTGGACCGACACGCTGTTCTCCTTCAAGACCACCCGCAGCCCGACCTTCCGCTTCCGCAACGGTGAATTCACCATGATCGGGCTCAAGGTCGGCGAGAAGCCGCTGCTGCGGGCCTATAGCGTCGCCAGCGCCAATTACGAGGACACGCTGGAGTTCTTCTCGATCAAGGTGCCGGACGGCCCGCTGACCTCGCGGCTCCAGCACCTGAAGGAAGGCGACGAGATCATCGTCAGCCGCAAGGCGACCGGCACGCTGGTGATCGACAACCTGGAAGAGGGCCGCAACCTCTACCTCATCGGCACCGGCACGGGGC
>NZ_JBFUES010000120.1:0-11903 GCF_056403875.1 Bradyrhizobium sp. P2_E8 | reverse complement strand
ATCGATGCGTGAGCGGGGGCGCGCGATCAAGGCCGTTCTGCACGAGGTCCATTCCATCGCGKGCCTCGGGCTCGCGCTGCTGCTGACCCTGATCGCGCTCACCGGCGCGATCATGAGTTTTGAGGATGAGATCGTCGACCATCTGAACGCCGGGATCATGCGGGTCGAGCCGCGGACCGCGCCGGCGCTGATGCCGGACGAACTGATCGCGCGGCTGAGGGCGGCGCAGGATTTCGGCAAGGTCTCGGCCGTCACACTATCGAGCGATCCGGCCGCGGCCGTGCGTGTCCGCTTCGGCCGCGACGAGCAGGGCGGGCGGCCGGCTTCGCTCTATGTCGACCCCTACGACGCGCGCGTGCTGGGCTCGCCGCGGGGCGAGGAATTTTTCGCGACCGTGCGCAGGCTGCATCGCTGGCTGCTCGTCCCCGGCGATGCCAAGGGCTGGGGGCGCCAGGTCACCGGTGTCGCCGCGCTCGGGCTGATCGTCATGCTGGTCTCGGGCCTCGTGCTGCGCTGGCCACGCGGTGCCGGCAGCGTGAAGGTGTGGCTGAAGCCGAATCTCGGGCTCAGCGGCCGCGGGCTGCACCGGTCGCTGCATGCCGTCATCGGCACTTGGGTCCTGCCCGTCTATCTGGTGATGACGCTCACCGGTCTCTGGTACTCGTTCGACTGGTACAAGGACGGCATCGTCTGGCTGCTGTCGCGCCCGCATGTCGCAGCCGCGAAGATGCAGCCCAAGATGTCCGCAAAGGCGCCGCGCGTGGCGGCCGCTTCCGAGCCGGCCGTGCCGATCGGATTCGACCGTGCCTGGGCGACGTTCCGGCGCGAGGAGGGTGACCGCTTCGCCAGGGCCTTGCTGACGCTGCCGGCCGGCCCCGGCACGGCGATCCGGATCCGGTCGTGGGGGAAGGACTCCACGCTCGATACCGCGCGCGACGAATTCCGCGTCGATGCCGTCACCGGTCAACTGGTCTCGGCGGAGCGTTACGCCGACAAGACGTTCGGCGAGAAGATCATCGCCAACGTGCTCGACATCCATCGCGGCGCGGTCCTCGGCTGGCCCGGCAAGCTCGCGTTCATGATTGCCGCAGCCCTGATGCCGCTGTTCTCGGTCACCGGCATCCTGCTCTACCTGTCGCGCCGCAAGCTGCGGCGCCCCGTGCAACCGCCGCTCGGGCGCCTCGTTCCGGGCGAGTGATCCGACAAGCCGCTGGTCAAATCCGCCTGGATCGAGTCACGATATCGACACGTCACTWCGGCTGCATGTGCCGTTCACCAATGATGACGTCGTTGTTGACGGCGTAGACAAAGCAGCCGCCATCCCTGCCATTTCGCGTGGGATCGCTGTTGCATTTTGCCAGTGCGGAGGCCTGGGCATCTTTCAAGCTCGCATCGCCCGCCGAGATGAACAGCTTCCCCCAGGGGTGGATGGCCATCGCTTTCGGCTCCATGGCCTTATCGTAATTCTGCACGTCGGGGCGCTGTCGCGTCACCCGCCGGATGATCGGAATCTGGGACAGGTCATACTTGCCCGCATAATGCAGACGCGGCATGTCCCGCGCTGTCAGCTCACCTTCCGCGACGATCTCCTCGTTCACCGCCAGCAGGGCGCACGGCTTGCCATAGCGCAACTGGCACGCTTCCAGTGAGCGCTCGCCGGTGGCCGACGCGTCCTCGTGTTCACAGGACCGGAAATAGCTCGCGCTGATGAGCTCCACGGCCTGCCCCTTGTTGGGCTTGCAGGCGACGTAGTCCTTGATCAGCGTGTCGCGGACAAAGCCGAACACGGTCGGCGTCGTCGCAGCTACGATCGACGCCATCGCCCGCTCGAATTGGGACTTGCGCTCCGCATTGGTCAGCGCGGCCATGGCCGCACCCGGAAGCACCAGAAACACCACCAGGAATTTTATGGTTCGCATGCTGCCCCTCCCCCCACGCACGAATCGGAACTTTACCCGCCCCGCGCGGGCGGACAACATGCTTCTTTTCAGCAGCTCCACGGGATTGCACGCCGCAGAGCGGGAGGGCATACCCCCGTCGGGCTGGTCAAGCGGTCCGCAATCGGCCAAAAGCGCCCTGTTCAAACTTCGAAGGCTGCATGTCCGATGACGATCCCGACCGTCACCCCCGCCGATATCCTCCGCGCGCTGCTGCTGCGCGAGGAGATCGCGCTGCTCGATCTCAGATACGAGGCCGCGTTCGCCACCGGCCATCCCTTGTTCGCTGCCAACATGGCCGCGAACCGGATTGCGGTCGAAGCCGAGGTGAGGCTGCCGCGCAAAGACGTGCCGGTCGTGCTCTATGATGACGGTGAGGGACTGGTCGCGGCCGGAGCTGAACGCTTGGCTGCGCTCGGCTACAGCAATGTCCGCGCGCTCGATGGCGGGCTGAAGGCCTGGCGCGATGCGGGCTATCAGGTGTTCGAGGACGTCAACTCCTATTCGAAAGCGTTCGGCGAGCTGGTCGAGGCGCGCCGGCACACGCCGTCGTTCAGCGCTGACGAAGTGGCAAAACTGATTGCGGACAAGGCCAACATCGCCATCCTCGACGTCCGCCGCTTCGACGAATATGCGACCATGAACATTCCGGGCTCGGTCAGCGTGCCCGGCGCGGAGCTGGTGCTGCGGGCAGGCCAAGCCGCGCCCGATCCCGACACCACCATCATCGTCAATTGCGCCGGGCGGACGCGCTCGATCATCGGCACCCAGTCGCTGATCAATGCCGGCGTGCCCAACAAGGTCCGCGCGCTGCGCAACGGCACCATCGGCTGGACGCTGGCACGGCATGCGCTCAACCACGGCGCCGATCGGCGCGGGGCGATCGGACCGTTCGAAGGCGGTCCAGCCAATGCCCGCGACGTCGCCTATCGCGCCGGCGTCCGCCACATCGGCGCGAGCGAGATGGCTGCGCTGCTCGCGCAGACCGATCGCACGCTCTACCGCTTCGACGTGCGCGATGCGGAGGACTATGCGGCTGGCCACCTTCCKGGCTTTCGCCACTATTCCGGCGGTCAGCTCGTCCAGGAGACCGACATGGCCGCACCGGTGCGCGGCGCGCGCATTCTGTTGACCGACGACAGGGGCGTGCGCGCCGACATGACGGCGTCCTGGCTCGCGCAGATGGGCTGGGAGGTGTACGTGCTCGAGGGCGGTTATGACGGCGCGCTGGAGGTCGGTCCGCCGCTCGTGCTGCCGAAGCCGGATCCGGCGCACCGCTACCGCCGTCCCTATGAGGGGACCGATGTCGCGGAAGGTGCTATGCAGGCCTACCTCGATTGGGAATACGGTCTCGTCGAACAGCTGCGGCTTGACGGGACGCACGGGTTTTATGTGATTTGAGACCGTCGCGATGCTGGGAAAATCTTTCCGTCGTCCTGGACAAGCGAGCGCTTGGCAACGCGTAGCGTTGTCCAACAGCGAGCGCTGATCCAGGACCCATTACCCCAGGATTGGGTTTGGCGAAGGCTCGCGGTTAAGCTCTCGCGCCACAACTGCTGGCGAAAGCCAGGACCGGTTACGCGGAGGGCGGGAGGGCCCTGACAGCCCCTTCAATGTCGTGCTGCCATCTTGTTCCCGTATCCAAACCCTATTGTGCTGCGCCTCGTCCGCGGTTTATGAGCTGCGGCAAAGCCGCCATTCATGGAGATCCTATGCCAGCCCCAGGCCAAAGCCCTGAGCGGAGCGCGAAGGCGCTGCTGCTCGAAGGCGTCAATGACAGTGCCGTGGACCTGTTCCGGAGCGCGGGCTTCACCAATGTCGAGCGTCTGACCAAGGCGCTGGACGGCGAGGCGCTGCGCCAGGCGCTCAAGGGCGTGTCGTTGCTCGGCATCCGCTCGCGCACCCAGATTACCGACGACGTGCTGGCGGCCGCCGATCAGCTCCTTGCGGTCGGCTGCTTCAGCGTCGGCACCAACCAGGTCGATCTGCTGGCGGCGCGCAAGCGCGGTATTCCCGTCTTCAACGCGCCATTCTCCAACACGCGCAGCGTCGCCGAGCTCGTGATCGGCGAGATCGTGATGCTGCTGCGGCAGATCTTTCCACGCTCGGTCTCGGCCCATGACGGCGGCTGGGACAAGTCCGCGACCGGCAGCCGCGAGGTGCGCGGCCGCACCCTCGGTATCATCGGCTACGGCAATATCGGCTCGCAGCTCTCGACCTTGGCCGAGGCAATGGGCATGCGCGTGATCTATTACGACCGCACCGACAAGCTCCGCCACGGCAACACCGAGCCGGTCGAGAAGCTCGAAGAGCTGCTGGCGCAGAGCGACATCGTCAGTCTGCACGTGCCGGAGACGCCGGAGACCGCCGGCATGATCGGCGAGAAGGAACTGCGGGCGATGAAGCCGGGCTCGTTCCTGATCAACAACAGCCGCGGCACCGTGGTCGATCTCGATGCGCTGGCTCGCGCCTTACGCGACGGTCACATCGCCGGGGCCGCCATCGACGTGTTTCCGGTCGAGCCGTCCTCGAACTCCGATCGTTTCAAGAGCCCGGTGCAGGGCCTCGACAACGTCATCCTCACCCCGCATATCGGCGGCTCGACCGAAGAGGCGCAGGAGCGCATCGGCGGCGAGGTCGCCCGCAAGCTGGTCGACTATTTCATCACCGGCTCGACCATGGGCGCGGTGAACTTCCCGGAGGTGCAGCTGCATCTGCGTCCCTCCGGCGCGCGCTTCAGCCATGTCCATCGCAACGTACCGGGCATGCTGCGGCGGCTGAACGAGGTCTTCCTCCAGCGCGACATCAACATCGCCGCGCAATATCTGGAGACCGCCGGCGACCTCGGCTACGTCGTGCTCGACGCCGATCTCGCCGGTCAGGATTCGGCCACGCTGCTCCAGCAGATCCGCGCCCTCGACGGCACGGTCGGCGCAAGGCTGGTATTCGAGCACTAAATCGCCCACGTTCTGGTTGCATTCTACGGCCATGGCTCTCTAAACTGCCGCCATCTTCGGCGCGTTACAAATCGCGTCGAATTTGAGCTTCAGTTGCGTCGGTGCCGCCATGGAACGGGACGTCGTACTGATTGACCTCGCGCTGCAGGGTGGCGGTTCGCACGGCGCCTTCTCCTGGGGCGTGCTCGACCGTCTTCTGGAAGAGAGATGGCTCACGATCGCCGCGATCTCCGGAACCTCCGCAGGCGCGATGAATGCGGCGGTCCTGGCGGACGGCTGGACGGCCGGCGGCGCCGAGGGCGCACGTGATGCGCTCGAACAATACTGGCGCCGCGTCTCCAGGGCCGCGGCCTTCAGTCCGCTCCAACGCTCGCCGCTCGACCGGCTGATGGGACGCTGGACCCTCGATACGTCGCCCTTCTACATCCTCACCGATCTGATGTCGCGCGTGTTGTCGCCCTACGACCTCAATCCAACCGGCTACAACCCGCTGCGCGCAGTGCTGGCCKAGAGCATCGATTTCGAACGCCTCGTGCGCTCGCCGATCCAGCTGTTCATCACCGCGACGCGGGTGCGCACCGGACGCGGCCGTATCTTCCGCAACGCGGAGATCACGGCGGATGTGCTGCTGGCATCCGCCTGCCTGCCGACCATGTTCCGTGCCATCGAGATCGACGGCGAGCCCTATTGGGACGGCGGCTTCGCCGGCAACCCGACAATCACGCCGCTGGTTCGCGAGAGCGATGCGCACGACACCATCCTCGTCCAGATCAATCCCACCGAGCGGCCGGAGGAACCGCGGACAGCGGCTGAAATCCTCAATAGGCTGAACGAAATCTCGTTCAACTCGCCGCTGATGAAGGAACTGCGCATGATCGCGCTGCTGCGCCAGGCGGCCGACCCCGGCAGCGGCGAGGGCGCGCGCTGGGCGAAGATGCGGACGCACCGGATCAAGAGCGACATGCTGACGAAGTTCGGCGCGTCCTCGAAACTCAACGCGGAATGGGAATTCGTCTCGATGCTGCGCGCCGAGGGCCGCATGGCCGCGGACGCGTTTCTCGCCGAGCATGGTGCCGACATCGGCCGGCAATCGACCGCTGATCTCGACGTCCTCCTGACGGAGTGCTGAGACATGGGGCTCCTCGGCCTTCTCGTCGGGCTCGGCCTGCTTGTCCTGTTTGCCTTTCGCGGCTGGAGCGTGCTTCTGCTCGCGCCGTTCGCGGCACTCGTTGCTGCCCTGTTCGGCGGCGAACCGTTGCTTGCGAACCTGACCCAGGTGTTCATGGTGAATGCGGCGGGATTTCTGGCGCAGTTCTTCCCGATCTTTCTGCTTGGCGCGGTCTTCGGCAAGTTGATGGATGACAGCGGCGCGGTGACGTCGGTCGCCGGCTTCATGGCGGAGCGCCTTGGCGAGCGGCGCGTGATCCTGGCGGTCGTTCTCGCCGGCGCGCTGGTCACCTATGGCGGCGTCAGCCTGTTCGTCGCGTTCTTCGTCATCGTTCCGATGGCCCGTTCGCTGTTTCGCGCGGCTTCGATTCCGCGTCGTTTGATCCCGGCCGCGATCGTGCTGGGAACGTCGACCTTCACGATGTCGGCCCTGCCGGGCACGCCGTCGATCCAGAATGCGATCCCGATGCCGTTCTTCGGGACGACGCCGTTCGCCGCACCGGGCCTCGGCATCATTGCCTCCCTCATCATGCTCGTGACAGGGTTGTGGTGGCTGCATCGCGCCGAGGCAGCAGCCCGCCGCGCCGGAGAAGGCTATGGCGACGATGCCGACGGCTCGATCGAGCAGGCCGCCGCCGACGAACTCGTGCGCGAGCGCGCAACGACCGCGCGCGAGTTTGATCCGGCTGAACTGCAACACGGTCATCGCAGCGACCGGCCTTCGCCCGTGCTGAACGCCATCGCGCCGCTGGTCGTCGTCGTCACCGTGAATCTGGTGATGTCGCTCGTGGTGCTGCCGCGGCTCGATGTCAGCTATCTCGCCGAGCAGCGTTTTGGCGAAACGTCGCTCGCGGCCGTCGCCGGCGTGTGGTCGGTCGCCGTGGCGCTGGCGGCGGCCATCGTCACGACCATCGCGCTGAACCGGGCCCGCCTGCCGGCGCTTCGCCGGACCATGGACGCGGGGGCCAATGCGTCGGTGCTGCCGGCGTTCAGCGTCGCCAGCCTCGTCGGATTCGGCGCAGTCGTCGCCTCGCTGCCGGCGTTCACGATCGTGCGCGACTGGGTGCTGGCGATCGAGGGCGGACCGCTCGTCTCGCTTGCGGTCGCGACCAACGTCCTGGCGGCGCTGACCGGTTCGGCCTCCGGCGGCCTGACCATCGCCCTCGATGCGCTCGGCCCGACTTATGTCGAACTCGCCGCACGCACCGGAATCAACCTCTCGCTGATGCATCGAGTCGCGGTGATCGGCTCGGGGACGCTTGACATCCTGCCGCACAACGGCGCGGTGGTCAGCCTGCTCGCGATCTGCGGCCTGACGCACCGTGACAGCTATTTCGACATCGTGATGGTCGGCATCGCGACGTCGCTGCTGGCGCTGGTCGCCGTAATCGCGCTGGGCAGCGCGTTAGGATCGTTTTGATCACAATGCGAACGTGAGCGATTGACGGGACGTTGAAGGTTGCATTCAATGCGGCCAACGGACCAAAATCCAACAAACAGCGAACGCCGGGTGGGAACGATGACGCAAAAGAGAGCGAAGCTCTGTGCATGGCTCGTGGGCGCGGTGGCCGCAATGAGCGCCAGCAGCGCGGCGGCGGTGACGCTGGCGGAGGATGCCGACACGATCTGCAAGGGTCTCGTCGGCGGCGCTGATGCCGTGAAGATCGATTCCGCGACGTTGCAGGCGCCATCGCAACTCGCCGTTGCCGAGCGCGGCCCGACGCCGTCGGGGCGGATCACGCCCGCCAACCCCGGTTTCTGCAAGGTGCTCGGCCACATCGATCCCGTCGATCCCAAGGCGCCGCCGATCAAATTCCAGGTCAACCTTCCCGTCCAATGGAACGGGCGGTCGGTGCAATATGGCGGCGGCGGCTTCAACGGCGTGCTGATCACCGGTCTTGCGCTGCCGCCGGCTTATCCGTTCGACAAGCCGTCGCCGCTCGCGCGCGGCTTCGTCACCTACGGCACCGATTCCGGCCACGAATCCAAGCCGGGCGAGCCGCCGCAATTGTTCGCGCTCAATGACGAAGCGTTCGAGAACTTCGCCCATCGCGCCTACAAGAAGGTTCGCGACGTTGCCGTCGCGCTGATGCAGCGCGCCTACGGCAAGAAGCCGGAGAAGATGTACTTCATGGGCTCGTCCGAGGGCGGTCGCGAGGGCCTCACCATGGCGCAGCGTTATCCCGACGATTTCGACGGCATTTTCGCCCGCGTGCCCGTCATCAACTGGGTCGGCCTGCAGCATGCCGGCACGCGTTCGGGCCTCGTGACCATGGGTGACGGCTGGATCAACCCGGCGCAGGTGAAGCTGGTCGGCGAGGCCGTGCGGGCGGCTTGCGACAAGGCCGACGGCTCCGACGATGCGCTGGTGCAGGATCCCGTCACCTGCAAGGCGGCGTTCAAGGTCGAGGCGCTGCGCTGCGCCAGCGGGAAGACGGGCGATCAGTGTCTCACCGAGGCGCAGATCAAGGCGGTCAACACGCTGCATGCGACCTACAAATTCCCGTTCGTGCTCGCCAACGGTCTCGACGACTATCCGGGCTGGGGCGTCTCGGGCGAAGACACGCCCGCGATCGGTCCGACCGGCGGCTGGACCGCGTGGTGGCTCGGCACCGCGCCGCCCGCACAGCCGCCCGCGCCCAACAACGGCATCGCCTGGATCTACGGCGCTGGCGGCACTCAATATGTGTTCGCGCGCGATCCCAAGCTCGACGTCACCACCTACAAGGTGGAGGAGCACAAGGCGCGGATACTCGAGGTCTCGAACCTCATGGACTCGACCAATCCCGACCTCAGTCGCTTTCGCGAGCGCAAGGGCAAGCTGATCATCCTTGAGCACTTGGCCGACTATGCCCAAAGCCCCTATGCCGGCATCCGCTATTTCGAGAATGTCGAGCGCTTGATGGGTACGGCGACGACGGCGCTGTTCGCGCGGCTCTACACCGCGCCCGGCGTCGATCATGTCGGCTCGGGGGCGCCCGCCAATGTCGACATGCTTAGCGTGCTGGTCGACTGGGTCGAAAAGGACCAGGCGCCGGGCGACCTCGAAGTGACCGAGCAGAAGGCCGAAGCGCCCGCGTTCCCAGTCGTCCGCGCGCTGCCGCTGTGCCGCTGGCCGGCCTGGCCGCACTACAACGCGGGGTCGGTGACGGAGGCGTCGAGCTATTTCTGCGCGCAGTGAGATCTGGCCTTCGCCTCTCCCCGCAAGCGGGAGAGGGAGATCACTCAATGCGCCGGTCCTCCCGCGGCCTTCACGCGCCGTGTCAGCAGCACAGCGATTGCGGCGAGCACCAGCACGACACCGATCACCGCAAAGGTGTCGGAATAGCCCATCACCAGCGCCTGGCGCTTCACCGTCTTGCCGAGCGCGATGATGGCTTGCTCGCGCGCGGCGTGGGGGTCGGGCACGCCGTGCGCGATGAAGTAGTCCGTCATCTGCGCGATGCGGGTGCGGACCTCCTCGCGGCCGAGCGTGACCGACTGGCCGATGATGTTGGAGTGGAACTGCTCGCGCTTGGTGATGATGGTCGCCAGCGTCGCCGTGCCGATYGCGCCGCCGAGATTGCGGAACATGTTGCTGATGCCGGAGGCTGCGGCTGCGTCCTGCGGCGCGATGCCGCCCGTCAGCACCGAGGTCAGCGGCGTCAGCACCATGGCCTGTCCGACCGCGCGCACGATGTTCGGAATCCAGAGCTGGTCGCCGGCATAGTCCGGCGACATCGCCGTGTTCATGAAGCAGCTATAGGCGAAGATCAGAAGGCCGGTGATGGCGATATAGCGCGTATCAAAACGCTGCATCAGCTTCGGGATCAGCGGGATCAGCACGAGCTGCGGCAGGCCGGTCCAGGCCAGCACATTGCCGATCTGCTCGGCATTGTAGCCCTGCGCCTGGCCGAGATAGGCCGGCAGGATGTAGACCGAGCCGAACAGCGCGAAGCCGACCATGGTCATCGCGAGCGTGCCGAAGCCGAAATTGCGCTGAGCGAGGAGGCGCAGCCGGATCAGCGGCTTCTCGATCGTGAGCTCGATCGTGACGAACAGCGTGAGGCTGACGGCCGCGATCATCGCGAGCTTGACGATGAAGGGCGAGGAGAACCAGTCGTCCTTGTTGCCTTCCTCCAGCACCGCTTGCAGCGCCGACAGCCCGATCGCCATGGTGACGATGCCGGCCCAGTCGCCTTCCTTCAGGAGGCCGAGCTGCATCTTCTGCTTCTCCAGCGTCAGATAGAGCGCCGCCACCATCACCGCGGTCGGGACCACGTTGACGAAGAAGATGGTGCGCCAGCCATAGGTCTCGGTGAGGTAGCCGCCGATGGTCGGACCGATCGCCGGGGCAAAGGTGACGGATAGCGCAAAGATCGCGAGCCCCACCGGCTGCTGCGGCTTCGGCAGCTTGGTCAGAACCAGCGTGAATGCCATCGGGATCAGCACGCCGCCGGCAAAGCCTTGCRGGCCGCGCATCGCGATCATCGACGGCAGGTCATTGGTGAAGGCGCAGGCGACCGAGAACGCGGCGAACAGCGACGCGCTCGCGAGCATGTAGCGGCGGAACGAGAACACACGGCTCAAATAGTCGGTCAGCGGGATCACGATGATCTCGCCGATCAGATACGACGTCGAGATCCAGGAGCCGTTGTCCGCGCCGGTGCCGATCCCGCCCTCGATGTTGAGCAGCGAGGCGTTGGTGATCTGGATGTTCAGGATCGCCATGAACGAGCCGATCATGGCGGCGAGCACGGCGATCCAGGTCGCGGCGCTCGCGCGGTTGGGATCGGCGGCGGCGCGATCAGGCGTCGCGGCCGGTGCTGCTTGCGTCGTAATTGAAAGGCTGTTTGACATGGCACGACCCTCCGGAGACGAGCTTCGCTTTGGGCGCGGCGGCCGCATTCGCGGTCGGCGCGGTCGAACGTGTTGCAATGGTCGGGATCACGGACATGCCGGGCCGCAGCGCAATCGCGGGGCCATGCGCGGTGTCCAGCGCGATCTTGACCGGGATGCGCTGCACCACCTTGGTGAAATTGCCGGTGGCGTTGTCGGGCGGCAGCAGCGCGAATTCCTGGCCGCTGGCGRGTGCGATGGAATCGACGCGGCCGTGCACGATCTGGCCCGGGAACATGTCGACCTCGATGTCGACCGCCTGTCCCGCCTGCACGTGCGTGAGCTGCGTCTCCTTGAAATTGGCGACGACATAGGCGCCATCAGTCGGCACGATCGACATCAGCTGCGTGCCGGCCTGCACGAACTGGCCGACGCGCAAGGAGCGGTTGCCGATGACGCCGTCGATCGGCGAGACGATCGTGGTGTAGCCGAGATTGAGCTCGGCTTGCTGCTGGATCGCGGCTGCGCGCGCGGCGGCGGCCCTGGCTTGCACGATCTCGGCCTTGAGCAGATCGACCTGCTTCTGTGCGGAGATGAGGTTGGCGTTGTCGCGAGCGATCGCGGCGTCCGCGCCGGCGTCGCGCGCCTGCGCCTGCTGCGCATTCTGCACGCTGCCATAACCGGTTGCGGCAAGGTTGGTGTAGCGCGTGTTCTCCTGGCTTGCGAACGTCTTCGCGGCGGTGTCGACATCGATGGTCGCCTTGGCCGCTGCGATCACCGCCTGCTGAACCTCGAGCTGCGCTTCCTTGCTCGTCACCGTGGCACTTGCGGCGGCGACATCGGCCCTGGCCTGCTCGAGCGCGACGCGGAAATCGCGGTCGTCGATCCGGGCCAGCACCTGGCCGGCCTTCACATGCTCGTTATCGGCGACCAGAACGCGGTTGAGATAGCCGCTGACCTTCGGCGCGATGGTGGTGTTGTCGGCCTTCACATAGGCGTCATCGGTGGAGACGAGGTACTGGCC
>NZ_JBFUES010000119.1:0-11958 GCF_056403875.1 Bradyrhizobium sp. P2_E8 | reverse complement strand
GCCCACGGCTGAGCCTGCTATATCGCGGCTGCGAGAGGCGCCGTCAACCCCGGCGTTTCGTGGGCCGAATCAGTGATTTGAAGACCCGCGGCCGGCTGCTGAGATCGATGCACGCAGGCCGGCGGCGAGCATGCGCGGGGGGCCTGCCAAGCCGCATCGTTAAACCGGATCGTCCGGCTCGAGCGCCCGCGGCGCCGCCGTTCCGATCAAGGACCAATAGTCGATCGGCGGCCGGCCTGCGCCCGGCCGCTTGGCGGTGATGTCGGCCGGGCCGATGATCTCGCCGGCCCGCAGCGCGCGTGCCGCCACGATGCTCTTGCGCGCCACCGGCACATTCCTGACCTCTGACTCTCTCGGCGTCTTCACGCCGTCGCCGAGTGCGGCTTCGACTTTGCGAATGGCGCTCACCATCCGCCCGAAATCGTCCGGCTCGAGCGAGGCCGCGTGGTCAGGACCGGGCGCATTGCGATCCAGCGTCAGGTGCTTCTCGATGATGGTGGCGCCTAGGGCAACCGCGGCCACCGAAATCTCGAAACCGTCGGTGTGATCGGAATAGCCGACCGGAAGCAGGAACGCGGATCGCATCGTCGCCATCGCGGCGAGGTTCACATCCGCGATGGGGCAGGGATATTCGGTCGTGCAATGCAGCAGGCTGACGTGCCGCGCGAGCGCGGTGCGCGCCGCAGGATCGCGCCATGCCGCGCGGAACGAGACGACGCCGGCAGGATCGCTGCGCTGCGCGTAGCCATGGGCCAATACGCCCAGCGCTTCCTCGATCTCACCGAGTGTCGCCATCCCCGTCGACAGGATCAGTGTCGCGCCGGCCCTCGCCGCCGCATGCAGCAGCGGTGCATTGGTGAGATCGCCCGATCCGATCTTGATGCGCGGCAGCTTCAGCGACAGCAGGAAGCCGAGCGAAGCATCATCGAACGGCGTCGACAGGAATTCGATGTCGCGTTCGGCCGCGCGCGCAATCAGCGTGTGGTGTGCGGCCGGCGGCAGTTCGAGCCGCTCCAGCATCGCGAGCTGGCTCTCTGCGGCGTCCGTCGTGCGCTGCTGATAGTCGGCCTTCTTCGCCGCGCCGCTCGTCAGCGCCTTGGCGTTGAAGGTCTGGAACTTGACGATGTCGGCGCCGGCGTCGGCTGCCGCATCGACCAGAGCCAGTGCCTTCTCCAGGCTGCCGTCGTGATTGACGCCGGCTTCCGCGATGATCAGCGTGTGCGTCGTCATGGCCGCGCTCCGCTTGCGGGAAGGTCGTAGAAGCCCTTTTTCAGAAGCTGTCCGAAATCGGGGATGCCGGCAATGATGTCGGCAAAGCGCCGGCTGGAGTCGCCGTCGCCGTAGGGGTTGACGGTGGCCTGACGGCCGCGCCCGAGCGCTTGCGAGATGGCGGCGCCGATGGCGCCGCGTTCGGATGCCGCGTGAAACACCGAAGCCGCGCGCTCGCGCCCCTTCTGGCGGTCGCCGACGTCGACCGTGGGAACGCCGAATGACGGCGCTTCGAGGATGCCGCTCGACGAATTGCCGATCACCACGTCCACCTGGCTCATCAGGCTGAGATAACGGAGCTGTCCGAGCGAGGCGACCGCGATGGTGTTCGGCCGGCCCGCCGCGAAGGCTTTGGTCCGGTCGTTCAGCGCGCGTCCCTCCGCATCGGCATTGGCGAGCGTGAAGATGAGACGGAAGGCGGGATCGAGCGTGGACAGCGCCGCGAACAGCTCGTCCAGCTCGGTCATCGAGCGTCCGGCCTCGACCGTGACCGGATGGAACGTCACGAGCGCATTGTGCTCGCCGAGCGGCATGCCGACCGCACGGCCGATACCGTCGCGGTCCATCAGGTCGAGATGCCTGATGGCGTCGATGCCGACCGAGYCGATGGTGTGAACGCGGGACGGATCCTCGCCGAGCTGCGTCAGCCGCTGCGTCGAGCCCCGGTTGCTGGTGAAATGCAGATGCGACATCTTGCTGATGGCGTGACGAATGGACTCGTCGACCGCGCCTTCGGTGACGTCGCCGCCGAACAGATGCGCCATCGGCAGCCGCATGAACATCGCGGCCTGCGCGGCCGCGAACATCTCGAAGCGGTCGCCGAGCACGACGACGAGATCCGGCTGCAGCCGCGCGAAGGCATCGGCAAAGCCGATCACGCCGAGCCCGACGGATTTCGCGACGCCGGCACCGGTGTCGCTGGCGAGCAACGTCTCGACGCGCTCGTCGGCTTCGAATCCCTCGTCGCGGATGGCGTTGAAGGTGTAGCCGAACTCCGGCGCGAGATGCATGCCGGTGGCAATGAGCTGAAGCGTCAGGCCTGATGTCTCGCGGATCGCGCGCATCGGCCAGACCAGCAGTCCGAAATCGGCACGGCTGCCGGTCACGAAGCAGATCTTTCGTGCGATGCTATTCATCGCGGGCCCGGATGCTGGCGCTCGAGGGCAGGTTGATCAGCCGCCGCTCGATCGATTCGGCCGTGGCGAGATCGCCGCGCGGGCTTTGCGAAAACATCGGCAGGCGGTGCATCAGGGTCCAGGCGGGACGCGCGCCGAAGCCGGCTTCGTTCAACGCCGTGAGCACGTCGTCGCGCCGCTGCGCATACGCCTCGTCGAGCAGGATGGCGTTCAGCCAGTAATTGCTCGTGGTGCCCTCGGGCTCCCGCGAGAAGCGCACGCCGGGCACGTTCGCAAAGACGCGCTCGTAGGCTGCAGCCAGCCGGCGCTTGCTCGCCAGGAATCCGTCGAGCTGCTCGAGCTGCGCGCAGCCGAGCGCGGCGTTCAGGTTGGGCAGGCGGTAGTTGAAGCCGATCTCGTCGTGCACGAAGGCCCATTTGTGCGGCAGCTTCGCGGTGGTGGTGAGATGCTTGGCGCGGCGCCCCAATTCCTCGTCATTGGTGAGGATGGCGCCGCCGCCGCCGGTAGTGACGATCTTGTTGCCGTTGAAGCTCAGCGCCGCGAGCCGGGCCTGCGATCCGACGGCGTGGCCCTTGTAGGTCGAGCCCAGCGATTCCGCGGCATCCTCCACCAGCGCAATGCCCCACTCGTGCGCGATCGCGGCGATCTCGTCGAGCTCGACGGGATGTCCGAACGTGTGCATCGGCGAGATCGCGGCAATGCGGCGTCCGGTCTCGCGATTGATCACGCCCCTGGTGGTCCGCTCGGCGATTGCCTCGAGCCGCGTGGCAAGGGCGCGCGCATCCATGCCGAGCGTCGTGAGCGAGCTGTCGACGAAATGCGGCATCGCCCCGCAATAGGCGATCGCGTTCGTGGTCGCGATGAAGGTCAGCGCGGGCGACATGACTTCCTCGCCGGGCTCGACGCCGGCCAGCCTGAAGSAGGCGTGCAGCGCCGCGGTGCCGTTGACGACGGCGACGGCCCGCCTGGCGCCCGTCACTTCTTCCAGCATGCGCTCGAAACGGTCGACGAACGGGCCGACCGAGGAGACGAAGGTGCTCTTGATGCACTCTTCGAGATAGGCGACCTCGTTGCCCGCGAACACGGGCTCGTGCAGGCCGAGGACCCCGTTGGGCGTGCCGGCCGCGCGCCGGACGGCGTCGACCACGGCCTTGGGATCGAACGCGCGCGCGTCGGATCCGGTTACAGCAGTGCCCACCGTTGCCTCAGACATTGTAGACGTCCGCCTTGTAACGGCTGAGATTGGCGGGGTTGGTGAACCAGCTGACTGTCTTCTCGATGCCACGGCGCATGCCGTCGAGCCCGCCGAATTCCGGCGCCCAGCCGAGCTGCTGGCGCGCCCTGGAATTGTCGGCCCAGAGCCGCTCGACCTCGCTGTTGGCCGGCCGCAGGCGCGCCTCGTCGGTCTCGATCTCGATGTCGACGCCCATCACGTCGGCAATCATCTCGACGGTCGCGCCGACCGATATCTCGAAGCCGCTGCCGAGATTGATGGTCTGGCCGACGCTCTGTTCGGCCGGCGCGGTGAGGCCGGCGATCAGACCGCGCGCGGTGTCGGTGACGAAGGAAAAATCGCGCGTCGGGCTGACGGCACCGAGACGGATCTTGCGCTTGCCGGTCGCGATCTGGCTGATGATGGTCGGGATGACCGCGCGCGCCGACTGACGCGGTCCGTAGGTGTTGAACGGCCTGATGACGACGACCGGCATGTCGAACGAGGCCTGGAACGACAGCGCCATCTGGTCGGAGGCGATCTTCGAGGCCGAGTAGGGCGATTGGCCGACCAGCGGATGATTTTCCTTGATCGGCACGATTTGCGCCGTGCCGTACACCTCGCTGGTCGAAGTCTGCACGAAGCGCCGCACGCCGGCCAGGCGCGCCGCCTGGAGCACGTTCACCGTGCCGCGCACGTTGGTCTCGACGTAGGAATCGGGCGCAACATAGGAGAAGGGAATCGCGATCAGCGCCGCCAGGTGCAGCACGTCGGTGCAACCGCTGGCGGCCGCGATCATGAAATGCGGATCGCGGATGTCGCCGGCCACCACCTCCACGGACTTCATGATGTCGGCTGGAACCGTGTCCAGCCAGCCCCAGGAATTGAAGGAATTGTAGTAGACGATCGCCTTGACGCGGGCCCCGGCCTTCACCAGCTCCTCGACGGCATGCGAACCGATGAAGCCATCGCTGCCGGTAACGAGGACGCGGGCGTCCCTCAGATCTGCCATGCCGGACCCCAGAAGGCGATTAAGCCAGTGTTCGCAACAAGATGGCGCTATAGCACACTGGCGGTTGCGCGCAACAGAGCAGCGCCCGGGACCCCCAAATGCCCGGGGATGCAGCAGTTTTCGTGACGCGCCCCTAGGCCTTGCCGGCCGCGTTCAGGCGCTGCTTCACGAACGCCTCCAGATTCCCGCCTTCAAACAAGTGGCCCGCAAGGCCCGCGGCCTGCGCCGCCGCCATGTCGCTGTCCTTGTCTCCGATCACCATGCTGCGCGTCAGGTCGACCGGAAAGCGCTGTGCGAGATCGGTGATCATGCCCGGCGCCGGCTTGCGCCGGTCGCTGACGCGGCAATAGCGGGCGACGGTTCCGTCGGGATGATCGGGGCAATATTCGAACGCATCGATATGCGCACCGATCAGCGCCATCTGCTCCGCCATCCAGCGGTGCAGGGCGACGACGTGATGCTCCTCGTAGTAGCCGCGCGCGACGCCGGATTGGTTGGTGATGACGAAGGCGAAATAGCCGGCGTCGTTGACCGCCTTCACGGCCTCGCGCGCGCCATCGATCCATTCGAGCTTGTGCGTCTCGAACGTGTAGCCTGAATCATGGTTGAGCACGCCGTCGCGGTCGAAGAACACGGCGGGACGCCGCAGCGTCTCGCGCAGCTCGCGGTCGGCTCGCGCGAAGTCATCGGGGATGCCGATGTCGATGAAATAGCCGCGATAAGCCGTCCCGCGCAGCTCGCCGGACCTGACGAGGCCGGGGAACACGTCCTGCTCGAGCGAGGCGGGAAGCTTTGCGATATCGGCGATAACGGACTTGTCGACGACGTAGATGCCGGCATTGACCGGTCCCGTGGCGCCCGCACCCGGCGCGATGAAGTCGCGCACGATGTCGCCGTCGAGCGCGACGCGCCCGTAGCGATCCCCGACGACGCCGTCGCGCAGTGCCATGTGAACGCGCCCGCCTTGCGCGTGCGCGATCAGGTCGAGCAGGTTGAAGTCGAACAGCGAGTCGCCGTTGAGCAGCAGGAAGCGGTCCTGCAGCAGGTCGCGCGCATGCACGAGAGCGCCGCCGGTGCCGAGCGGCTCGGTCTCGCGCGACACGACGATTTGCGCCTGTCCCCTGGCGGCTGCGGCGTAGTGCGTCTCGACGATCTCCGCCTTGTGGCCCGCAAGCAGGAGGATTTCATCGAACACGCCATAGCGGACGAGCTCGTCGATCAGTGTGTCGAGAAACGGCCGCCCGCCGACGTCGAGCATCGGCTTCGGCACCAGCCTGGTGCGCTCACCCAGCCGTGTGCCCAGCCCGCCGACCAGGATGACGGCCTGTCTCAACATGGAGCGGGGATTTTGCGACATCGATCGATCTGTCGGTGAAAAAGCAGGTGTCATTCCAATGTCCATACCGCTTCACTGGTCTCCGCGCCAGTTGGGGGGCGTTGTGCCGGATTTTCCGAAGGTGCGGCGCAGCTCCATCCACAGTTGATTCCACATGCGGCTAAGCGTAAACATCCGTCGAATTGTGCAGGATTTTTAGCAGGCGGGCGAGAACATCCGGGCGCAATCTTCGCTATCCGCCGGCCAATCGGGCCTGATCGTTGCTTCCCGCCGAGTTTCGCCGCATGCCGGGTGAATTGCAGATTAGCGAGGCCGTCGCAAGGGGCTATCCGCCTGCCGTGCTCTACCTGCGCAACGACGAGACCGTCACGACGGAAGTCTGCGCATTCAACTACTTCTCGATCTTCATGAAGGATAATCCGGACGTGGATGCCCATGTCTGGTTCTTCGACGGGGCGGGCAAGCAGGCTGGATATTTCCACAAGGCGCTCGGCGTCGACGGACAATTGCAGTTGCCGACATCGGAGCTGTGTCCGCGCATTTCGGGAACGGTGGCAATGACGCTGGTACCGAAACACGAGACCAAGCTTCGTCCCGGACGAAAGGTGACCACCGGCTATTACGCACAATATTTCTCGCAGCACGGCGCGATAACATTGTCGCACGAGCGCGAGCCCGTCGCGGCAGCGCCGTTCCCGACCTCCGCCTGGATGCAGTCCTACCTGACGCGCTTCCTGAAGGAGTCGGGCGTGGTGCTGGTGAACTCCTGCATGGCGCCCGAAGGCGTCTCGGTGGGGACGGCCCGACTCATGGCTCTGGACGGCACCGCCCTGGGCGAGCGTGCGCTCCCGGAAATCGCGCCGATGGGCGCGGTCCGCATCAGCACGCTGGACCTTTTTCCCGAGGCCGAAAGACTGGTGGGTGCGAGCGAGGGGTTCGCCCTGGAGTTCAAGGGCACCAACATCGCCAGCCCGTTCAGCTATTATGAATTTGCCAACGGCAAGTTCAGCTTGCATCATTTCTAGAGGCCGCGACCGTGACACGTTTCTCGTCCAGTCCTTGGAAACCTTACGAGCCCAGGTTCATGTTCCCGACCTTTGCGGGGGTCGAGTCGCGCATGGGTTTCTCGATCCCTGCCTGGTACCGTCCGGTCGACATCAGATATCTCCGCAGCCTCATCGCCGGCAGCCTGCGGAAGAACTTTCGCGAAACGGTCAAGGATCTCGTTCCCGAGCTCGCCAGCCTGGTCGCCTCGGGCTTCAGCAAGAAGCTCAGATTCAAGCTGCACATCCTGTCGCGTCAGGGCGATTACCGCGCGACCTACGAGTTCCCGGAAGACTATGCGCCGGGTGCCACCGTCGAGGTCGAGCTGTCGCGTCTGTTCGCGTCACTCAAGCTGCCGCAGGACGACTATGTGGTCGTCGCCGTGATGTCGCGCGGGCGTATGGACGGCTTTCGTTCCTCGCCCGCCAGCTATTCGATGACTTATGTCGATCAGGACAATGTCGCGATCTACCGTACCGGCGCGTTCGCCCGGCCGCTGAACGAGGGCAGGCTCAAGGCGCATGTCGGGTTCACCGGCATCAATCCGAAGATCATCGCGACCAGCGACATCGTCAGCAGCCTGATGCTGATCAATCATTCCTCCGATCCTGAATACGCGCATGCGGCGCGGCCGACGTCGAAGCTGATCCGCGGAGACGGCGAGCAGATCGAGGGCGAGTTCGGCGAGATTGCGCCGCTCGGTGCGCGGGAGATGTCGGTCGTGGATATATTCGGCAGCCGCGTGTTCGACTTTCTCGCACCGTTCGGCGGGCGCGGCACGACGGTCACGACCTGCACCGGCATGACGCTCGCGAGCTTGCATTTGCAGCGTACAAACGATAACCGGCGGACGCTGCTGGGCATTGAGCATTCGCGCCCCGCACACATGAACCTCGCTGGCATCCTCCAGCATTAGGACGGGCCGCACGTGGTATCACAGGGTTTATTGGCGAGGTTTTCCGGTCGCCTGGAGCAACTTTTCAACATCGAAGACGACGTCGCTTCGCCCTCGCTCAAGATGGTGCTGGGATTCTGGATCGTCACCAACATCACGACGATCGTGTGGTGGAAGCTGGAGCTGCCCGACCGCTACCTTCCCGGCAATTGGCGGTACTTCGGCCTGGCCGTGTACGGGCTGTTGGCGCTGATGCCGATCGGACTCCTCCTGGTCCTTCGTAGGAGTTTCCTTCATCCGCTGATGCTGGGGCTTTTGGTCAGTTGCTGCCTGGCGCTGTCCATTACCGCCCACGAGGCCAATCTGCTGCGCGGGCAGATGCAGTTCAGTCTCGACCACGAGCGCGAATTTGCTCACATGGACATGGTCGAGGGCATCATCCGGCCGCTGATCTCCGACGTCGTGGAGGTTTACGTCCGGGTGATGGGCGACGACCACGTCGGCAGATCGACGTTCCGTACGCACATCGCAATCAATTACATGTTCGATTCGCTCTCGTTTCTGGCCGTGTTCTCGCTGGGAACATTGCTTCTGACGCGAACCGCGACGTGGCTTTGCCTGTTCACCGTCGCGTTCTATGCGCAGACCGCGATCTTTGCCGGCCGCATGGGCGCGGTGTTCTTGATGGGCGGCTTCGTCTGGCAATTATTTCTGCTGGTCTCCCGCCGCTACCCGGCCGCGATCATCTCCGGCCTCATCATAAGCTTCGCGCGCACGGACGTCGTGTTCTCGACGGCCTTTGTGCTGCTGAGCCTCGCGTTGTTCGAGAGGCGATGGCCCGATCGCCGGGAATGGATTGTCTTCGTCATCCTGGTCGGCATTTCGCTTGCGGTTCCGAAAGTGCTGATCTCGTTGCACCCGAACGCGAACTTTGGATCGTTCCTGATCATGCATGGCGATTTCCTCGGCAAGCCGCTGGGCAACATCGCGAGCCTCAAGCTCGCGATTGCGGTTGCCGCGCCCTTCATCGCCATAGTGGTCGTGAGGGCGACGAAGGTCACGCGGACCATGGCGGCCGTCGTGCCGTCCGCGGTGATCTATCTCGGCATCGTGTTTCTGATCGCCGATTTCTCCGAGACGCGGCTGCTCGGGCCGCCGCTCGCCGGGCTAGCCTTCGTGGCGTGCGAAGCGCTGGGGAGGCTCCTCGACGCGGGGCGCGACGATCAGCCGGAAAATCGCGTCGTCGGATAGCGGCAGGAAAAGACTGCTCGCCCTCACGCCGGTCCGCGTCGCTGCGCGTGCAAGACGCGGTGGAACGGAAGGACGGTCAAAAATTGACCCGTTCACGCTCGACCACGATCGGCCGTCGCCGGACCTGATTGAAGATCGCCACGATATATTCCCCGAGCACGCCAAGGAAGAAGAGCTGGACGCCGCCGAAGAAGAACAGGCCTATGATGATGGTAGGAATGCCGTGCGGGCCGATGTCGAAGCCGGCAATCTTGAGCAGGAATACGATGAAGGCGTAAGCGAAACTCAGCGACGAGATGATCAGCCCGCAGAAAAACGCCGTGCGCAGCGGCACGGTGGAGAAGCTGATGGCGCCGAGCAGACCCTGGTCGATCAGGCTCGACAGGCGGTTGCGCGAGATGCCGTGCTTGCGCGCCAGCCAGGTGTAGGGCACGCCGATCGAGCGAAATCCACATTCGAACGGCATCATGCGCATGAAGGGCTGGACGTCCTCGAACTGCTTCATCGCCTCGAGCACCTTGCGGTCGACGAGCTGGTAGTCGCCGACGTCGGCAGGGTAGTCGACATAGGACATGCGGCTGATCATCTTGTAGTACAGATGTCGGGCCGTACGGCTCAGGAACGGCTCCTCGCGCCGGGCTCTGATGCCGAACACGATCTCATAGCCGTCTTCCCAATGCTTGACGAAGGTCGGGATCAGCGACGGCGGATCCTGCAGGTCGGCGGGCATGAACAGCACGGTGGCGTCGCCGGTCGAGGCCAGCACACCGTTATAGGTGTTCCTCAGCACGCCAAAGTTCCGGGCGTTCACGATGACCTTGACGGACGGGTCCTCGGCCGCGATCTCCTTGAGGATCTCCACGGTCCGGTCGGTCGAGGCATTGTCGCAGAAGATGTGCTCGCGCTCATAGCCCGGAAGCTCGCGCTCGAAGATCTCCTTGAGCGCCGCGTAGCACTCGCGGATTCCCGCCTCCTCGTTGTAGCAGGGCGTCACAAGGCTGATTTTCTTCCGCATCCATCCTCCAGGACGTCCTTACCGCGGGCGGAATCGGACGGATGGCGGCGCCCCCGGTGGTGGGGTTGCCATCTTTCAATCGTTTCTTTAGCAGGTAAGTGGACAACTTCAACCGCTCCCGAAGGGGTGGCGGGCGCCCGATCTTGTTGACAAGGCTGGGCTAATCGTTCTGATGTGACCTTTTCGGCTGGACGGGTATGAGCATGAAGGCCGTGATTCTGGCGGGTGGGTTCGGGACTCGCATCACCGAAGAGAGCCACGTTAAGCCGAAACCCATGATCGAGATCGGCGGCAAGCCGATCCTGTGGCACATCATGAAGATCTTTTCGTCGCACGGCATCGACGAGTTCATCATCTGCTGTGGCTACAAGTCCTATGTCATCAAGGAATATTTCGCGAACTACTTCCTTCACATGGCTGACGTGACGTTCGACCTCGCCAATAATTCGATGGAAGTGCACAACAAGTTCGCCGAACACTGGAAGGTGACGCTGGTCGACACCGGCCTGAACACCATGACCGGCGGCCGTCTCAAGCGCATCAGGGACTATGTCGGCAACGAGACGTTCTGCATGACCTACGGCGACGGGCTCGCGGACGTCGACATTGGCGCGTTGCGCGAGTTTCATCGCGCCCACGGGCGCCATGCGACGGTGACCGCGATTCAGCCGCCGGCGCGCTTCGGCGCACTCGATATCGACCACGACGTCGTCCAGCATTTCGAGGAGAAGCCGCGGGGCGACGGCCGCTGGATCAACGGCGGCTTCTTCGTGCTGGAGCCTGCGATCTTCGACTATCTCGGCAACGACAGCACGATCTGGGAGCAGGAGCCTCTGAAACGTCTGTCGCAGGACGGACAGCTCGCGGCCTACCGCCACACCGGCTTCTGGGAGGCGATGGACACGCTGCGTGACAAGCTTCATCTGGAGCAGCTCTGGGACAGCGGGCGGGCGCCCTGGAGGCGTTGGCAATGAACGCTGGCTTCTGGACGGGCAAGCGCGTTCTCGTCACTGGCCATACCGGCTTCAAGGGGGGCTGGCTGGTGGCCTGGCTGCGCCATCTCGGCGCCGAGGTCGCGGGGCTCGCGCTGCCGCCATCGACGACGCCCAACCTGTTCGATCTGGCGCAGACCGCGCAGGACACCCTGTCGGTCTTCGCCGACATCCGCGATCCCGCCGCGGTCAAGGCAGCGTTCGAGCGGTTTCAGCCCGAGATCGTGTTTCACATGGCGGCGCAGGCGATCGTGCGCGCGTCCTACGACGACCCGGTCGGCACCTACGCGACCAATGTGATGGGTACCGTGCACGTGTTCGAGGCGGTGCGGAATTCGGACGTGCGCGTGGTGGTCAACGTCACCAGCGACAAATGCTACGACAACAGGGAATGGGTCTGGGGCTACCGTGAGGCGGATCCGCTCGGCGGCAAGGATCCCTATTCCAGCAGCAAGGCCTGCGCGGAACTGGTCACGGCGGCCTACCGTTCGTCGTTTTTCAGCGGAACCAGCCGGATCGGGTTTGCCAGCGCCCGTGCCGGCAATGTGATTGGCGGCGGCGATTGGGCCCAGGATCGTCTCATTCCCGACGTGATCGCGGCGATCCGCAGTGGCCAGCCGGTGCCGGTCCGGAATCCCGATGCCGTGCGGCCCTGGCAGCACGTGCTCGAGCCGCTGTCCGGCTATCTTCTGCTCGCCGAGCATCTGTGGCACGACCCGATCGGCTTCTCCAGCGAATGGAATTTCGGTCCCGATGCGGACAGCGTGCGCACGGTGCGCTGGCTGGTCGATCGCC
>NZ_JBFUES010000118.1:0-11983 GCF_056403875.1 Bradyrhizobium sp. P2_E8 | reverse complement strand
ATATTCCGTCGGTCGACATGGAGCGGTCAGGCGACGTTGATCTTCTCGAAAATGCCCTCCGCGCCGATTTCCTTGGCGTAGGTGGCCATCACGGGGTCGGCGAGTTTCTTCATGGCGTCCCGCTCCTCGAAGGGAACGCGCTTGAGCTTGCCGGCCTTCTCGAGCGTGTCGAGCTTGACCACCTCTTCGCTCGACTCGAGCTGACGGCCGTAGTCGCCGGCCTCCTTGCCGGCCTTCATGATCGCGTCCTGTAGATCCTTCGGCAACGTCTTCAGCGTCTTCACCGAGAAGCAGATCGGCCGGATCGACACGGCGTGCTGGGTCAGGTTGAGATGCGGCGCCACCTCGTAGAACTTCATCGCCTCGACGCCGGCGGCCTCGTTTTCGCCGGCCGAGATCACGCCGTTCTGGATCGCGTTGTAGATTTCGTTATAGGCGATCACCGTCGGGCTCATGCCGACGGCCGCAAAGGTCTTCGACCAGATCGGCGCGCCCTGCACGCGAACCTTGAGGCCCTTGAGATCGGCGAGATTCCTGAGCGGCTTGTTGGCGAAGATGTTGCGGATGCCGCCGCCGGAATAACCGATCAGGACGACCTCGGCTTTCGCCGCGACCTCGTCGGCGATCGGCGCCAGGATATTGGCTTCGACGACCTTGTTCATGTGCTCGATGCCCTTGAACACGAAGGGCGCGTCGATGAACGGAGCCGCCTTGGCGAAGGTCGACATGTGAGCCGGCGAGACGATGCCGTAATCGACCGCTTTGCCCTGCGACATGTACTCGAAATACTGTTTCTCGAGGCCGAGCGAGGAGTTCCTGTGCAGGGTGAAGTTGACGGGCTTGCCGTAGTACTTCTTGACCAGCTCTTCGAACCGGATCAGTGCCCGGTTGAAGGCGTGGTCGTCGTTGAACTGGACCGCGCCGTTCAGCGTGATCGGCGCTTGCGCCTTGAGGATCGACGGCATGCCGATCGTAGCCGCCGCAGTGGTCGCACCGATACCAGCGAGAAATGATCTTCGCTTCATCGTCTCCCTCCCTTTGTTGCTCCGCCCCTGTAACCGGAGCGTGAGCGCGGCCGGCATGCGGCCAGCGTTCGGGGAGCGTATGAAAAACGACGGCGGGACGGAAGCCAATTCGGATGAGCTGGAGGTACTCTTCGTCGCAGGGCCACTCCTGCGCGACCTGTTGCACTGCAACTCGCGCTCCTCTGGCGCGCGGCAGGCCGCATGGACGGCCCCCTCCCCCAGGAGACGGAAGACTTGCGCACCCCGTGCGCTGCACGCAGAGATCCGCTCGCCTTCCGCTATAGACCTAGTGCATGTGACCAATCAAATAAATGCCGCCACCGATCACCAACACAGCCGGCACGGCCCACAAAATGAGGACTGGCATTTGTCGTCCTCCTCAGTTTGACGTGCAGACCTTGACGGTCTTCATGCCGCTCTCGGCTTCGGTGCGCGACTTGTAGATCATGCCCGACGGGCTGACGACGGTCACGGACGTGTCCGTCGGCTTCTTGTCGACGATTGTGCACTTCTTCGTCTTGACGTCCTGGACGACATAGAACTCGTCGGCCGCGAACGCCGGCAGGGACAATGCAGCAAGCATCAATGCTGCAGATGCGATCTTCAGCTTCATTTTATCCTCCTCCAGTCGCCGGACGTTTCCAGCCCGGCAGGTTCACCAACGGGAAGAAACGGCAATTCGTTCCTAAGCAGGAGGAACGCCGTCCACAGTGAGGTGTTGACGCCGCACTTATTCCAGCGAGGAGGACAAGATGAAGAAGCTGTTTCTGCTTTCCGCCGCGGCGGTGATCATCTCGACTGGCGCGTTCGCGCAGTCCACCGTGGTGACGACCACCGGAACCGGGCACGCGGCCGCCGTTCAGATCGAGCCGGAATACCGAACCAGGATCAAATCCTACGTCACCGAACATCGCGTTCGTCCCGTGACGATGAAAGAGA
The DNA here is from genome assembly GCF_056403875.1 of Bradyrhizobium sp. P2_E8. NCBI lineage: Bacteria > Pseudomonadati > Pseudomonadota > Alphaproteobacteria > Hyphomicrobiales > Nitrobacteraceae > Bradyrhizobium > Bradyrhizobium sp. P2_E8. The sequence goes on along the minus strand of NZ_JBFUES010000118.1, from coordinate 10,019 downwards.
AGATCATCGTCGGCGCGACGGTGCCGAGCGACGTCGAGCTCGAGGCAGTTCCTTCCGACTGGGGACCCTCGCTCACCAAGTATCGCTACGTCTATTCCGGCGAGCGCGTGATGTTGGTGGATCCGGGCTCCCGAACGGTCGTTCAGGAAATCGATTGATAGGACGTGATGGAGGGGGGCCGCCTCAAGGACGGCCACCCTCCCGGAGTTGACGATGAAATCGCATCGAGAGGCCCGGATCGCCGGTGTCAGCCTGGCGGCCATCTACGCCGTATGCCTGTTGCTGGCCGCAATCGGCATGACCTGAAGCGCGGACAGCCGCGACCGCGTTGCAACGCTTCCCTTCCCTGATCTGCGCGCTGAACGCAAAAATCATGGCGCAGCGCAAGTCCTGACCGTATGGTCTGACAAAATCATAAGCCGGCGCCGTCGCGCTGGAATCGGGACGACCGCGTTTGTCAAAGTTCACCCTGCCGGTCCGGCTCGCCCTCCTGGTCACGGGAACGATGTTGCCGCTGATCGTCTTCGCCGTTGGCATCGCCGTCTACAACTACAAGCAGGACCGCAGCGACGCGACCCGCCGAGTGCTGGAGAACGTGCGCAGCATGCGCCTGGTGCTGGATTCCGAGGTGCAGCGGATGACCGGCGGCTTGCAGGTGCTCGCGCTGACGAACTCGCTGCGCAACGACGACTTCCCGAACTTTCGCCGCATCGCGCTCGGCTTCCTCGAGCAGTATGGCAAGGGCGGCCTGGTGCTGATCTCCGACCGCAAGGGCCGGCTGCTGTTCTCCTCGGCGACGGAGGACACCGCGAGCCTGCCGCCGCGCGGCAATCTGGAGATCGTCGAGAAGGTGTTTGCGACCAGGACGCCGCAATATTCCGACCTGTTCACCGGCCCGCTCAATGGGCGACAGGTTCTCACCGTCGAGGTGCCGGTGCTTCGCAACGGCGAGGTGATCTACGACCTCTGCTTCAGCCCGCCGGTCAGCATCTTTCAGGATCTGGTGGAGAAGCAGCGCCCGGACCGGCAATGGACGGTAAGCCTGCTCGATGCCAAGGGCATCGTGTTCGCGCGCGCTCCGAACCCCAGCGAGACATTCGGCAAGCGCGCTTCGCCGTCGCTTTACACCGAGATGTTCCGCAGCAACGAGGCGGCGCTTCCGACCGTGTCGCTCGACGGCGTCGCGCTCGCCGCCGCCTACACCCGTTCCGGGCTGACGGGCTGGACCGTGGCTGCCGGCGTCGCCGAGAGTTCGCTGATCGCCCCGCTCTGGCGCAACATCGYCATCACCAGCCTGATCGGCGGCATCCTGCTGCTGACCGGCCTCACCTTTGCGGTCCGCATGGCGACGACGATCGCGCGCGGCGAGATGCTGCACGATCTGCTGATCGAGGAGCTCAACCACCGCGTCAAGAACACGCTGGCCTTGATGCAGGCGATCGCGGTGCAGACCTTCCGCAGCGCGAGCCGCGAGGAGCGGGCCAAGTTCGAGGGCCGCCTCGGCGCGCTCGCCGAGGCGCACAATCTGCTCAGCCAGGAGAAATGGGCCGGCTCGGAACTGAAGGATGTGATCGCGCGCGCGGTCCAGCCGTTCCTGCCCAACGCGCCCGAGCGCATCCGGATGAACGGTCCCGCGGTGCCGCTGTCGCCGCGGCTTGCCGTGGTGCTGTCGATGATCGTGCACGAGATCGCCACCAACGCCGCGAAATACGGCGCGCTGTCCAACGAGACCGGCCGGGTGACGCTGGAGTGGGAGGTCATCGCCGACACACCGAAGCCGTGGCTACGGCTGATCTGGACCGAGATCGGCGGGCCGCCGGTGACGGAGCCGGTGCGGCGTGGCTTCGGCTCGCGCCTGATCGAGCGCAGCGCCCGCGACCAGCTCGGCGGCGAGGCAACCGTCGATTTTCTGCCGCGCGGCGTGGTCTGCACGGTGACCTGCACGCTGGACGAGGCGCGGTGAACCGGATGATCATCACCCATGCCGGACTTGCTCGTTAGAGCGATAGCCATGTGACGGCCTGCCGCATTTTTTGGCATGAAGCGTCTTTCACAAGATCTCCGTTCAAGACCTCGACAACTCGCCGCCTCCCGTCGTGCGTTTCCGAAAACGCGCGCCTGCCCGGAGCAGGATCGGACAAAGCATGGCCGCTTCAGGAAAGACGCCATGCCCTCGCGCACTTAGAACACGCGCCGACCCGTACAAATACGGGCCCCTGATTTGAAACCAGAGGCAATCAGGAGAACCCACACAATGACCGGGAACACTGCACTCATGCGCAATCCCTCGCACAGGGGCCTGCCACCCGTACCCGGCGCACAGCCCGACGATGGTACGACGCACGAACGGCGCGCCGCGGACGCGGAGATGGCGCGGGTGCTCAGGACCGAACCGGCTCGCATGGCGCTGGACTCCTCCGGAGCCGGCATCGCCCACTGGAAACACGATCCATTGCACGACGTCGTGGAGCCCATGAGCCACCATGTGATCATGGCATACAACGGCGTGATGCAGCGCATGGAGCGGCGGTCGGGAAAATCGATTGCGATCGGCACGTTTCGTCCTGGCGTCGTGATCATCATTCCGGAAGGATCGAGCTCCCGATGGGATATTCCGAAGCCTGTCGATGTGGTCCAGCTCTATCTTCCGAATGCAACACTAAAGCGCGTTGCCGACGAAGCCGGGACCGAAAAACCGGCCGACCTGCTGGAGCGGACGGCGCATCCCGATCCYATTACGTCCAGACTGCTCTTGAGCGCAGCGGATGCGCTGGGGGGCAACGGAGCCCTCGATACGTTGTTCCGTCATCAGCTGACGGATCTTCTGGCCACCCGCCTGCTGGTCGCCCACACGGGTTCGCCAACCACGCTCCAACCGACCATGGGTGGGCTGTCGCCGAAGGTCCTGCTCCGTGCGATCGAACGGTTGCGCTCGGACAGCGATGCGGACGTCTCGCTCGATGCGCTGGCTTCCGATGCCGGCCTCTCGCGCTTTCACTTCTGCCGTGCCTTCAAGGAAAGCACCGGGCTCTCGCCGCATGCCTGGCTGCGCCAGCACCGGCTCGAGCAGGCCATGAACATGCTGCGAGACAGCGACGAATCGGTGGTCTCGATCGCCGCGGCGCTCGGCTATTCCTCGCAGACCGCCTTCGCCGCGGCGTTCAAGAAGCTGATGGGAGAAACGCCGAGCGATTGGCGCCGGCGCATGCGTTAGCAGCAATCTCTCGACAGGGACGGCAATCGCTCTGGGGCAGTCGGATATCTGGTTCGCTAAACATCTCGGCATCGCACCACGACGCGGACGGAGACCAACGATGGACTGGAAACACCTTGCAATCGCACCGCGACGGAAAGCCATCGCGACGGCGCTGATGTACGGACTCTCACTGAGCGTGCGTTTCACATCGCCAACAGCCGAAGAAGCGCCGGTACAGGCTGCGCAAAGCGCCAGTCCCGCGACGTCGATCCTGATCAATCAGACCTGGCTGAGGAAGCCCATGGTGCCCGTGGCTCTGCGTAGCTGGCCATCGGGCTCGAGAAGCTGCCAGGCGGCATGTGAGGGACCTGCGCTGCTGTCCTCACTGCCGAACTGCGCCGCGCCGTAACGGTCCGCGACCTCCATTTCACCTCTTCGCCTCATCGCCGATCGCAACAGGCCCTGCCGACACCAGACGGCGGCGATGGCGCGCGCCCCGAGCGAACCAAACCCAGGAGTTAAACCACATGCGACTGCTCATCATTGGCGCCGGCTTCGCCGGCATGTACGCCGCCCTCTCCTCAGCCCGCCTGCGCGACGTCCACGGCGCTTCGCCTGACGATCTCGAAATCGCCCTGATCGCGCCGGAACCGACGCTAGTGATCCGCCCGCGGCTCTACGAGCCGAAGCCGGAAACCCTGACGGCACCGCTGCTCGATGTCCTCAAGGCGATCGACGTCGACTACATCCAGGGTAGCGCCGAGACGATCGACACCAAGGCGCAGATGGTGCAGGTCGCCACTCCCAAGGGCACGCGAAAGACCCTGTCGTACGACCGCCTGGTGGTCGCCACCGGCAGCCGGCTGTTCCGTCCCAACATTCCGGGCCTTGCCGAGCACGGCTTCAGCGTCGACTCGCTCGATGACGCCATCGCGCTCGACAGGCATCTGCACGGTCTCGCCGACCGGCCGGCCGTGAACGGACGCGACACGGTCGTCGTCGCCGGCGGCGGCTTCACCGGCATCGAGGCGGCAACCGAGCTGCCCGCGCGCCTGCGCGACATCTTCGGCAAGGATTCCAGAACGCGCGTGATCATCGTCGAGCGCAACGGCGCGATCGCGCCCGACATGGGCGAAGGCCCTCGCCCGCTCATCGAGGACGCGCTACGCAAGCTCGGCGTGGAGACCCGGCTCGGGGCCGGGGTCACCTCGCTCGACAAATCCGGCGTGACGCTGTCGACTGGCGAACACATCGAAACCGAGACGGTGGTCTGGGCGGCCGGCATCCGCGCCGCGCCATTGACCGCGCAGATTCCCGCCGAGCGCGACAATTTCGGCCGGCTGCTGGTGGATCGCGATCTGCGCGTGCCTGCCGTCGCCGGCGTCTTCGCCACCGGAGATGCCGCGCGCGCCGCATGCGACGACGAGGGCAATTACGCGCTGATGTCATGCCAGCACGCCACGCGCATGGGCGCCTTCGCCGGCAACAATGCCGCCGCCGAACTGCTGGGCGTTCCGACCAGGCCGTATCACCAGAAGGCTTACGTCACCTGCCTCGATCTCGGCAAAGCCGGCGCGCTGTTCACGCGCGGCTGGGAGCGCAAGGTCGAGATGATCGGCGACGTCGCCAAGAAGACCAAGCAGGAGATCAACACGGTCTGGATCTATCCGCCGAAGGCCGAGCGCGCCGCGGCGCTCGCGTCGGCCGATCCGGAACGCGTGACCGACCTCTAGACGCACGAGACGATGACGGCCGCGTTCTCCTGGCTACGCGGCACGCTCAACCAAGACCAGCCAGGAGCCTTATCAGGAAACAGGAGACCAACATGAACCTGCACAACACCTCATATCCCGTGTCATCGGGCCCAGAAGAGCTCGTTCCGTCGCGCTACGCGCTGAAGGTCGGCGACATCGACGTGCTGGTGGTCAGCGACGGCGTGCTGCCGCTGCCAACCACCATGCTGGCCCACAATGCCGCCCCGGCCGAACGTGAGGCCTGGCTGCACGACATGTTCCTGCCACAGGATGCTTTCGACTGGGCGCTGAACGCGGTCATGGTCCGCAGCGGCGGCAAGACCATCCTCATCGACGCTGGACTGGGGTCCGACCCGAACTTGAACCTGCCGCGGGCCGGACAGTTGATCAAGCGACTGGAGGCCGCCGGCATCGATCTTTCGTCCGTGACCGACCTCGTGCTGACCCATCTGCACATGGACCACATTGGCGGGCTGCTCATCGACGGCGTGAAGCAGCGACTGCGCAAGGATCTGCGCATCCACGTGGCGGCCGCCGAGGTCAAGTTCTGGGAGGCGCCCGATTTCTCGCACACCAACATGCCGCAGGGCTTCCCGGACGCGCTTCGCGCGACCGCCAAGCGGTTCGTGAGCGAGTACGGCAGTCAGCTGCGGCAGTTCGATGAGACGCACGAGATTGCGCCCGGCGTCATCGCCCGTCGCACCGGCGGTCATACCCCCGGACACAGCGTGGTCCGCATAGCGTCCGGCGGCGACGCGCTGACCTTCGCCGGCGACGCCGTGTTCGCCGTCGGGTTCGAGCAACCCGAATGGTACAACGGCTTCGAGCACGATCCCGAGGAGGCGGCGCGCGTTCGTATCCACCTTCTGCGACAGCTTGCCGAAACCGGCGAGATGCTGGTCGCCACGCATTTGCCGTTCCCGTCGGTCGGCCGGGTGGCGGTCGAYGGCGATGCCTTCCGCTGGGTGCCGGTGTTCTGGGACTACTGATCGCCAATTGAGTTAGGCCGACCGGGGCGCGTGCTCATGCTGTTGATGAGCACGCGCCCTGATTCAATCAGCCCGGTATGGCCTCCGCCCACCGACCCGGATATAGCGAGAAGCTCCAATGAACCATGTGCCTGGAGCATCGCAAGGATGACCTGTGCAAGTCCCGAACTCATCATCTTCGATTCGGACGGCGTCCTGGTCGATAGTGAGATCATTGCGCTGACCGTCCTTGTCCGGACAGCATCCGAGGAAGGCGTAGCGATCAGCGTGGAAGACGCGATACGTTCGTTCCGAGGGTTGAAAATGACGGAATGCGTGCGCGAAATCGAGCGCCGGTTAGGCCGCAGCGTCCGAGACACTTTCGTCGCCGACGTTCGGCGAGCGACCGCGCTGGCTTTTGATGCCGAACTGAAGCCTGTCGAAGGAATCCATGCAGCGTTGGCTGAAATCACCGTTCCGGTTTGCGTGGCGTCCAACGGACCTATGTCGAAGCTCACGCATGCGCTCGGATTGGCCAAATTGCTGGGGCACTTCGAAGGACGCATCTTCAGCGCGTATGAGGTTGGTTCGTGGAAGCCGGACCCCGGCCTGTTTCTGCACGCTGCGCAAACACTGGGCGCCCACCCCTCACGTTGCGTCGTTGTCGAGGACTCGCTGTCCGGGATTCACGCAGCAAAGGCCGCAGGAATGAGGGTCCTCGGTTTTACCGCAGGTGATCCGGAAATCGAGCGAGAGTTAGCAGCTGTCTGCGACGACCTCTTTGATCGAATGAGCCACCTTCCGGCTTTGCTGCGCATGGAATGATTGCGGCACTCCCATTCCACACGCCCTACCCGAACGTTTGCAACGCCGGAAACGTCTCGAGCAGCCAGATGCTCACATTCGAGACCGCGCCGGTGAGAAAGCCGATGCCGGTGATCACCATCAACACGCCCATGGCGCGCTCGACATTGACGAGATGGCCCTTCATGCGCGCGAACAGCGCGGAGAACTGCTCGATCATCAGCGCGGCGATCAGGAAGGGAATGCCGAGGCCCGCGGAATAGACCGCGAGCAGCCCTGCGCCCTTGGTCACCGTGGCTTCGGCTGCGGCGATCGAGAGGATCGCAGCGAGGATCGGGCCGATGCAGGGCGTCCAGCCGAAGGCGAAGGCGAGGCCCATGATGTAGGCGCCCCACAGGCCGACCGGCTTAGGGATCGGCATCCGGCCCTCGCGCATCAAGAGGCCGATGCGCGTCAGGCCGAGGAAATGCAGGCCCATCACGATGATGACGAGGCCGGCGAGGATCGACAGCTCCGCCGACCAGGCCCGGATCAGGCCGCCGATCAGCGAGGCGCTGGCGCCGAGCCCCACGAACACGGTGGAGAAGCCGAGCACGAACAGAAGCGCCGACATCATGATCGCGCGCTTGGAGGCCGATGCCGGCTCGTCGCTCTCGACATGCTCGATCGTCGCGCCCGTGAGATAGATCAGGTAGGGCGGGACCAGCGGCAGGACGCAAGGGGAGAGGAAGCTGACGAGGCCGGCAATCAGGGCCGCCGGGATCGAAACATTTTGCATGATGCAGTCGGAGCCATCTCAGGCGCCGGCGCGGCGCGCGGGAAATGCGCGCGGCCCGGAGCACCGGCTCTGGTGTAGCCGATGCCGGAAAATGCGCAACAGAGGCGCACAAAACCCAGGCTCCTCCCGATGCCGTCCGCAATCACAGATGCGGCATCGGGACGCGCACAAATCTCGCCAAAAAGCGAGACTCGGCGGCGCGGCTACTTCACCACGCGGAGCAGCGGACGCCGGGGCTGGTCCTGCGTCTGCTTGGAGGGGGGGTGCGGTTCGCTTGCAGCGCTCCGCAGCATTTCGTCGCACAATGCCTTGAGATCGGCACTGTCAATTCCTTTGAGTTTCATCCGCACGTCCAGGATGACGATGGACAGCAGCTCGGCCGACTCACGGCTGTTGCACTCGTTGAGCACCCTGCGGCACTCCTCGAGCGTTTCAAGCACCGACTGCAACTGTTCGTCTGAATGCGACACCGGCGTTCTTTCCGTTAATTCGGCCTGTGAGACGTGTTTGTGACGACCCCCTTGGCCCCCATGGAGAACCAAGGATAACACGAGGCCGTTGCGCCTCTGAACATGATTTCAGTGTGTTTCTGCGTTGAAATTGCGGTTCCGGCCAACATTGCCCCGCTACGCCATTGGTCATTGTCGAAATAACGAAGGGTAGAACGCACGATGCGCTGTGATTGATCCGTCCCGGAGGGCGACAACGCCGCTCTCGCAAGGAGATCCATTGCGGACAGCGCCGACAATCCCGCAGCCATTTCGCGGCTCGCAACGGAACTCACGCGACACCCCTCACTCGGGCGAAAGCTTGCCCGATTCCCAGCTCTTGGCCGCACTCGGATACCACCCACGGGTAGTAAGGATGACGTTCAAAACTCGTCACCCCCGCAACCCGCCGTGGTTGTGGTTTGCGCCAGATTCTGCCACTTTAACGACCTGAAGGGAATTGTATGCACTCCTTGGCGGAAAGGGGCGTTCCATTGGAAGAACGCCCAAAGACAAATCTCAGCGGCCTCTCGGATTGGGATGCCGCCCGCATTTTCCTTGAAGTCGTCCGGTGTGGAAGTTTCCGCTCGGCGGCAGAACGCCTGTCGCTGTCGATCAACGCCGTCCGCCGACGGATCGACGATTTCGAGCGCCAGACCGGCACCACCCTTTTCACCCGCGACGTCCACGGCACCCACCTGACTGACGAGGGCACGGTGGTGGTCGCCGCCGTCGAGCGAATGGAGACGGCTGCGTTCGACGTGCTGCGCACCAGCGATTCGACGGCTAACGTCCTGTCCGGCGAGGTCCGCGTCGCCGTGACCGAGGGCCTCGGAACGTTCTGGCTCGCCCCGCGCCTGGTCGAATTCCAGCAGGCCTATCCGAAGATTCTGGTCGACCTGCATTGCGCGATGCGTTCCGCAGACGTCTCCCGCCACGAGGCTGACGTCGCGATTCACCTGTCGCGCCCCTCCGCGCTCGACGTCAAGCTGGTGCGGCTCGGCCGCATGCATCTGATGTTCTGGGCCTCCGAGAAATACATCGAAAAACATGGCGCGCCGCGCTCGGCAATGGAATTGATCAAGCACCGCCTGGTGCTGCAATTCGCCGACCAGCTCGCCGCCAAGGAAACTTTCGAGAGCTTCTTCCCGGGCGTTTCGGAACGTGACCTTCTGGTCATGAAGACCAACGTCTCAAGCGCCAACTACTGGGCTGTCGCGAATGGCGCCGGAATCGGCGTATTCCCAAGCTACGCCGTCGCGCTTGGCGGGAAGTTGATTCCACTGGAGGTCGAGCTGAACAGACCGCTGGATATCTGGTTGTCCTACCATCCCGGTAGCGGCCGGATTCCGCGCGTACGGCACATGATTGACTGGCTGATYGAAGCCTTCAATCCGGCTCGCTTCCCGTGGTTTAAGGAAGAGTTCGTGCACCCGCATGAATTCAAGGACTCGTATATGGGCGAACCCCTGACCCAGCTCTTCGGGGGATTTTCAACCGAAGAACGGTGAGAACGAACATGAAAACAGCGGCGAAAAGAATGAAGCAGCGCAGTGCCGGCAAGCCGGACATCGAGCTTGGCAAGCGGATCCGTCTGCGCCGCGTCGAGATGAAGATCTCGCAGGCCGAGCTGGGCGAGAAGCTCGGCGTCAGCTTCCAGCAGGTTCAGAAGTACGAGAAGGGCGTCAATCGCGTCGGCGCGGCTCGGCTTCAGCAGATCGCTTCCGCCCTCGACGTGCCCGTGACCTTCTTCTACGACGGCGACAACAAGGCGCGCGAAGTCGAGAGCCTGCTGTTCCTCGATTCGGCCTTCAGCCTCCGCCTGCTGCGCGCCTACAGCAAGATCAAGGACCAGACGGTGCAGCGTCAGCTCGTTTCGCTGATGGAATCGATCGCGGCCAACGAAGCCTGATCTATCGACGGTCTGGCCTTTACGGCCGACGTTCAATCCACCGCGTCACGGGGCGCGGCCGGATTGAACGAGGCCTGCCGGATCGGATCTCCTTGATCAGACTTGGCCTGCGCGCCGTG